>NZ_AP019783.1:300000-390000 GCF_019670005.1 Methylomagnum ishizawai
TGGTCCAGGAAACTGGCCATGGCCCAGCCCGGCACCCCGAGTATCCAGCGCGGCGGCACGATGGCGCGTAGCGCCAAGACCACGCCGGTGGGCCGGTAGTAGACGAAATCATACAAACCGCCATGGATGCCGGAGCGATACGGCAGTTGCTTGACCTTGGCGTAGAAATCGGGGATGCGCTGCACGGTTTCCGGGCCGAACAGATATTCGCCCGCCCGCGGCCCGGTTTCCATCCGCACGAGGCGGATTTCGGTGCCGGGAATCGTCCAGCGCTTGAACTCGGCGGCGGCCATCGCCTGGGCGTCGGGAATGGCCTCCCACGGCGGTAGTTCGATGCGGTCCAGCACCTCCTTCAATTGCAAGGTCAGCCGCCGCCCCGCCTCGTCCAACATGGCGGGCGGCACCTGGCTCAAGTCCAGCGCCCGCTCGGCGGACAGCAAGTCGTAGCGGGCCTTGGCGATGATCGCGACCTCGGCCGGGGACAGGTAGAGCCGCGACGAGGCCAGATAGTCGTTCACCAAACCATCGCCCTTGGCATAGGCTTCCTCCATGAATTCGAGGAAACCCCGCAGGGTGGTCCTGGGGCTGGAGGTGTCGATGGGTTCGAGCGGCTTGATTTCGTCGGCGGCCAGCGCGGGCACCGCGAGCCAAAGCGCCAGCAACGGGGATAACCACCAGGACGGGAAACGGGAACGGAACCTTGGATTCATGCGGACCTGTCGGATCGGATCGGATCGGAATGGAAATGGAAGGGAAAACCCTGGCCTGGGCGCGAACCGGGCGGACCCGCCCGGCCCGCTCATTCGCCGGTCGCCACCAGCTCCCAGCCGGGGCCGGGGTTGTATTCCTTGATGGCCTGGGCCAGCTCCGCCGTCTTGGGACCAAGGTCTTTCTGGTAGATCTTGCCCTGGTGGTTGACGATGAAGCTCATGACGCCGGATTGGCCGTACTCGGCGGGAAAAGCCACCAGTCCGAAACCGGCGATCATATTGCCGTTGATGATGTAATCGTATTTGCCGCCGGGCGCGTCCGGGCCTTGGCGGGTCAGGATGCGGTAGTAATAGCCATGGTAGGGCACGGATTGCCCCGCGCCCTTGCCGTAGCCTTCGGCGCGGGCCTCGGCCACCAGCGGTCCCATCGGGCTGGGCGGGCGGCCAGGCTCTTCTTCCCAGAACAGCCCGTCGTGCTGGCCGGGGGCGCTGGCCAGTTTCTGGGCATATTCGGCCACCGTTTCGCTGTCGTGGTCGCTATTGGCGTACTCGAACTGGGCTTCCACATAGGCGCTGACCACGCCCAGGGCGTACAACTCGTTGCGGCCGATGCGGCGGTTGATGATTTCCTCCCGGCCCTGGACGGCGTCGAACCGCCAGCCATCGGCGGTTTTCACCAAGGGGATGGGGAAGGGCCAATGGTCCTCGCCCGCGTAAAGGGTGGCTTGATCCGGCCCGGCGGCTTCCGTGGCCAGCCGGGCCGTGGCCTTGGCGACGAAAGCCTCGCGGTTGCGTTGATCCTCCGCCGGATCGCCCGAAGACAGCAAGGCCGCGCCTTCGGCACCGAACAAGGCGTCCAAGCCCTTGGGATCGCTGGAACGGGCGGCTTGCAGCAAGGACTGGGCCGCCGCGTCGGGGGTGGGGAAGCTTGGCACCGCCGGGCTGTCCGGGGCGGGATGGGCGGCGAGCGGAATCAGGGCCAGGGTCGCGAACAGAGCGGTGCGGAGCTTGCGGTGCATGGCGTGGTCCTCGGATAGGGTGTTCGTGCTGGAATGGGCCGGGATCATGGGAGGGATCATCAGCGCCTCCCTTTGAGTCCACCGCCCTCGCCACCGCCTTGGAACCGGCCTCCTCCACCGCCCCCGCCCTGGAAATTACGCCCACCGCCGCCTTGCGCCCCACCGCCCGCGGCGGCGAGATTCTGGCGGCTGGCCGCGCCGCGCTTGGAGAAATCCTGCATCCGGGCGTTGTCGCGGGCACCCTCGAAGGCGTTGGGCCGGGCGGCTTCGGCGCGTTTCTGGTTGTCGCGGAACTGGCTGAAATCACGCTGGCCCGCCGGTCCCTGGGCGGGCCGCTGGGCGGGTTCGGCCCGCCGCTCCTGGAGCTTGTTGCGGGCCGGTCCCGCAGTGGCCTGGGTCGGCTGCCGTTCCGCCTGCTCCCGCCGGGGCCGTTCGCCTGCCTTGGTCTGGGTTTTCTCCCGGCTGGCCGCGCCGCGGCGTTCTTCCGCCCGCGTCTGCCGCCCGTTGCCGGTGTCGGCCAGACCTTCCCAGGCGTTGGGCCGGTTGCCCTGGTCCAGCCGCTTCGGGATATCGACGACCGCCGCCGGGCGGTTGGGTTGGGCCGGCTTGGCCCCGAACTTCTGCTCCAACTGGGTATCCTGGCCCAGGCGTTGGCGGACTTGCTCCACGGAGGGACGTTGCCCTGCGGGCAGGCTGGCCGGGCGGGTCGCGCCCTGCCCGAATCCCCGGACATTGGCGGGCAAGGTCTGCGCCGCGCCCAGGCGGTCCCCGGCCAGGCCCGGTTGCTGGATATCGCCCCAGCGCTCGCGGGCGGCGGCGGGATATTGCTGGCCGCGGCGGTGGCGGGCGTCGGGGGTCCAGCCTTCGCGTTCTTGTTTCCAGTTCGCCAATTGGTCCTGGCTGATGCTGCGGCTGCGGTCGATATTGATCTCGTTGCCGGAGATATTGACGTTCTTGTTGTAGTTGACGTTGCCCCGGTCGTAGCCGCCGCCGCTGTTCCAGCAAGTGCCGTTGCGGCAAACCGTCCCGCCGTAATAGTGGCTGACCGGCGGGTAATAACCGCCGTAATAGCCGCCATGCCAATAGTCGTCGTTGTGGGACCATTCCATGATGCCCCAGGTCAGCAAGCCACCGACCAAGGCCCCCGCCCCGAAAGTCAACCACGGATCGGCGCTAGAGGCCGTGGTGGTGGTCGTCGTCGTGGTGGCGGGCACGGCGCTGGGGTAATAGTTGTTGACCACCGTGGCGGGCGCGGCGGCGCTGACGGGCGGCGGGGCCAGCGGGGCGGAATAGGCTTGCTGCGGGTTGTACTGGGGCACGTAGAGCGTGTCGGGCTTGGCCGGTTCGATGTAGACCACCTCTTTCTTCACCACCGCCGGTTGGGCCTGGGGCGTCCCGGCAGCGGGCGCGGCGGCGGGACCCGCCGCCTCGGTCTTCACCGTGACCTTCTGCTCCGGCGTGTCCTTGAGGAAGCCCGCCGCCCGCGCCCTGCGGCGCAAATCCTGGACCGCGTTCATCAAGGCTTCCGGCTGGGCCAGGAAGGTATCGCCCAGGCGGGTGGTCCAGTCCAGATGGTCGTTCATCATCTTGAGGACTTGCGGCACCTCGACCAGGCGCTGGATGCTGGCGTCCCAAGTTTTATCCTTGAGGCTCGCGGGGTTGGGCTTGGCCTCCAACCAGCGGGCCGCTTGCACCACTTCCAAGGGATAGGTGGCGGCGACCAGCATTTCCGCCAGCAAGGGATCGGGATAGAGCGCGATGGGGGCCACCAGGGATTCCAAATCCGACAGCGCTTGGACCGGGGCGGCGGGCGGCGGTGGCTGGGTCGGAGCCGCGACGGGCTGGGCCGCGGCCGGCGGCGGATTGGCCGCCGCCTGGGCGGGAGGCGTCTGGGCCGGTGGTTTGGCACCCGCCGTCCGGTCTTCCCCGCCGCATCCGGTCGGTGACAGGGCCAGGGCGATGAGCATGGCCCGGTAGAGATCGGAACGGTCCCCTATCGAAGGTTTGGATGCAGTCATGGTGTCGCTCGCGGAATCAGGGAATGGAGGATCGGTCGGCTTGAACCGGACCTTGGGCCGGACGGGGCGGATGCGGTGCGCCTCGCTCCTGTCCGGCGCATCCTACGCTTTCACCGCCATGTTGCAACCGTAGCCGGGATGGGCGCTGGAATCGAGCTTCCCAGGGAAACGCGCCCATCGCGGTCAGGACACCAGCCGCCGCCCCGTCAGCCGTTCCAGCACCTTGAGCGGGGCGGTTTCCGGGCGGGCTTGGTGTTCCACATCCAGATAAAAGGTCTGTTCCAGCATGAACTGGCCGGATAGGACCGCGTGCAGCACTTGGTCGGAATAGACGATCCAGGCGCTGCCCGGCGGGAAGGCGAAGGTCTCTTGCGGCACCTGGGCTTGGTAATCCAGGTCGGCCTTCCCGAGATCGTGCAACTGGCCCATGAGGTGATCGTATTCGCTGCGGCGGGATTTGGTGAGGCCCAGCCGTTCCAAGGCCCAGGCCGATCCCGGCCAGGGGCGGCGGGTCAGGGGCAGGAATTTCCGGGCATACGGCTCGAACGGTTCGCCGACCCGCCAGACCCTGGGTTTCCCTTCGGGATTGATATTGGCGAACACCCGCAACAAGCGCTTGCCGCCGGTGGGATTCGAGGGGAAGGAATCCACATGCAGGCGGGAATCGTCCTTGCGCCAACTGGTTGCGCGCCCTTCCGCCCGCACCGTGCGGTAGGAGGCGAAACCGCGCCGCAGGTAGGGCCGGTATCCGGGAAACAAGCCGTGGACCAAGCGTTCCGCCCCGTCGGAAAAGCGGGCCAGCATCGTTTGCAGCGCCGCGACCGCGTCCGGCGCGCCGACCGCGCCGCGCAATTCGGTCCCGCGCAGGCTGATGTTCTTGGCCTTGCCGTCGGTCCAGCCTTCGGCGAGGAAGCGCCGCTCGGCCTCCCCGACCGCGAATGCCAGCCGGGGCAGATAAAGCACTTGCCCGGTTTCCAAGCATTCGGTCCAGTTCTGTCCGTCCGGCGCGGTTTCCCAGGTGTCGATGGGGCATTCGCGGATGAGGCTCGGTGTCATGGGTCGCTCCTTGGGCGAGGGTTGATCGGGTAGGCGGGCCGGGGCATAACCCCCGGATCGGCGGTGGATTTAACCATTTGCCGTCGGGTTTAGCGACCGTTTGCGGAACCCTCAGCCCAGCGCGGCTTCCGCCGCCCGGATGATGCGCACGGTGTCCTCGGGGTAATCGACGCCATGCAGGAAATAGGTTTCCTCCGCATCGACGCAGCCGTGCCCCAGCAGGATGTCGCGGGCGAAGTCGCCCAGCCCGCCCCAGAATTCCCGCGCCATGAACACCACCGGGAAGGCTTCCAGCTTGCCGGTCTGGATCAGTGTGATGACCTCGAACGCTTCGTCCAGGGTGCCGAAACCGCCGGGCAGGATCACGAAGGCCCGCGAGTATTTCACCAACATCAGCTTGCGGATGAAGAAATGCTCGAACTCGATGAATTTGTCGAGATAGGCGTTGGGTTGTTGCTCGCGGGGCAGTTTGATGTTGCAACCGATGCTCAGGCCACCCGCTTCCTTGGCGCCGCGGTTGGCGGCTTCCATGATGCCGGGGCCGCCGCCGGTCATCACGGCGTAACCGGCTTCGGCCAGGGCGCGTCCGGTGGCCCGCGCCAGGGCGTAGTAGGGATGCTCCTCGGGGAAGCGGGCCGAGCCGAACACCGTGACGCAGGGGGCTTCGAGGTCGAAGCTCTCGAAACCGCGCAGGAACTCCAGGAAAAAGGTGACGGCGCTTTCGAGGTCGGCGGCGCGGTCGCGGGGGCCGGAGAGCAGCAGTTTTTCGGCGCCTTCGACCTTGCCCAGCAAGGAGAGCGAGCGGCCCGGATCGGCGCAGGGCGGGAGGGTGTGGGTCATGGCGTGGCCTCGTGGGGTGGAGGATGGAAAAGCGCGGGGGCTCGGGAATCAGCCCCACCCATGCCCGTTCCGCCGCGATCAATCCCCGTGGTACAGCGTCATCGCGGGCACCGGATGCGGACCACATGGCCGCGCCGCGCGGGATTGTGGAGGATGTGGCCGGGTTTTTGGCGTAACCCCGCTTCGGCGGGCCGCGACCCGCCAGGCCGGCGCAGCGCTAGGCCAGGGTTTCCAGCCTGCGCCGCAAAGCCCGCCCGTGGCGGGCCATCTGAGCCTCGTCGGCAGCGTAGGCACCGTGGAAAACCATGGGTTCAAGCCAGGTCATGCCGCAGAAGCGGGCGGTCAGTTCGAAGGGTTTCAGCAGGTCGGCGACGGCGATGCCGTTGATGCCATCGGGCGCGTAGGCGGTGGCGGGCATCCCGGTGGTGACGCTGTGCAGCCAGCGTTTGCCGCGCAGGGCCAGTCCCTTCGCGCCATAGGCGAAATCCTGTTCCAGTACCACGTCGATCCACTCCTTGAGCAGGGCCGGGCAGCCATACCAATAGAAAGGATGCTGGAACAGCACCACATCGGCTTCCATCAAGAGGGCTTGCTCGCGTTGGATATCGATGTAGAAATTGGGATAGAGCGCGTAGAGATCGTTGACGCGGGCACCGGGCAGGTCGCGCAGGGCGTCCAGCACGGCGTGGTTGGCCCGCGAGCGTTCGGGGTAGGGATGGATGAACTGTATCAGGATGGTCATGGCGGCGGGCTGGGAGCGACGAGCCTGGATCATAGCATGGCCCCCGCGCCGTTCCGGGCGGGAGAGGCCGGCCTGGCGCGTTGACGCTGAGTTTCGGCGCTTCCCCCGCGGCCGGGGCCGGCTCACCAGCGATAGCCGCCGAAAAAGCGCCGCCGATGTTCGGCCAGATAGCCCGGCCTCTGCATCGGCCCGACCAGGACCAAGCCCGCCAGGAAGCCGCCCACATGCGCCCAGAACGCCACGCCGCCACCCGCGCCGTGCAGCCCCGGCATCCCGCCCGCCAATTGCAGGATGAACCAATAGCCCAGCATCCCGATGGCGGGCACCGAAACCGTGGTGAAGAAAAATCCAAGGAAGATCAAGGTATGGATGCGTGCGTGCGGATAGAGCCGGGCATAAGCGCCCATCACCCCGCCGATGGCCCCGGAAGCCCCGACCATGGGCGCGGTGGTGGCCGGGTCGGAGAGGATTTGCGCCGCCGCCGCCGCCAGCCCGCACAGGAGATAGAACACCACGAACCGCAACGGCCCCATGCAATCCTCGATGTTGTCGCCGAACACCCAGAGGAACCACAGATTGCCGATGAGATGGAACCAACCGCCGTGCAGGAACATATGGGTGAACAGGGTGGGCAGGGAGCCTTCGTCCTCCAATTCGCAGCCCAGATGCTCGTTCAACGGGATGACGGTGCCGGGCGGCACCCGGCCCAGGAGGTCGCCCGGAATCAAGCCGAGTTCGCATAATGAGCGGGCCAGGGGTTCGTCCGCGCCCAAGCCTTGGATGAAGACCCAACTGAAAATATTGAGCCCGATGATGAGGAGCAAGGCCAGCGGCCTGCCCAGGGTGGGGTTCTCGTCGCGCAATGGGAACATGCTTGCCTCGCTGGGTGATGGCCTGGATGGAGGGTGGGCGGGAACAAACTTTGGGGTTTGGCCGAAAGCAACTTCCCGGTTCCGCTGTGAATAAAAACGCGCTGGAGTGCCAACCTCAGTTTGCGCGGGGCCGGTGCGTACCAACCGAAGTTTGTACTCCAAGGCGATATAGGGAAGTTATTTCCGGTCCAACCCTCGGAGCCGGCCCGGCAGAAAGAAGTTCGGGGGGCGTCAAGCCCGCTGTGGATTTTCAGAACCCTGCGGAATGGGCTATCCGAGCGGCTGTGGCGACGATGGATGGGCGTTGCCTGCCAAAGCGCGGCTTCGCCGCCCACTGGTCGGGCAAGGACCGCGAAATCCTCGCCGGCACCGCCGCGAACCGCCCATGGAAATCCCCGCTCGACCTTGGCTTGGCAAGTGCCGGGGGGTTCTGAAAACCTGCCTATACTGTGTACGAGCATGACCGCCTTGGCCCATCACCCAACAAATATCTTTTATTAATCAGGTATATAGGGGATAGCCCCGCATGAGAGCCCGAACTGGTCTGAATCTCCTGGCGCTGGCGGTAGGAAGTGCGGGCATGGCCTTATCTCATGCCGCCTTCGCCGGGACGTTCACCGATGCCATCGCCCTTGGCTGGTGGTGGGAGGGGGGTTCCGCAGCCTTGTTGCTTGCCGCCGTGTTCTGGTGGCACCATCGAAGAAAGCTTGGAAATAGCGATGGGCGCTCATCCCTGGCCGCTCATCCCGGTCAAGTTCAAGACGAAACACCCGATGCCAAGTTACGGCCTCGGCCTTGGATTCCGCTGGGGATTTTCCTGGGGATCGCCACATTGATCGGTGTGTTCGGTTGGGTCTTCTACCGCCATGAACGGTTGCAACACCGCACCATACAGGAAAACCAACTGGCCGCCATCGCCGACTTCAAGCGGCAACAAATCGAAGCCTGGCTCGGAGAACGCCGCCGGGCCGCCATGACTTGGCGCAAGGGCAGTATTTTCGGGGAAGTCGTCGTGCAATGGTTGGCGGGGAATGGCAAGGACCGCTCCCAGGAGCGGCAGATCGAAAAGCGCTTATGGACCATCAAGGAGTTCCTTGGCTACACCAGCGTGGCATTGTTGGACGGCGAAGGGCGGGTGCGGTTGCGGGTGGGGGCGGAACCCGCGCTGTCGCCCCAATTCGTGGAACTGAGCCGCATGGCCATGGCCAGCGGGCAGGTTCAATTCTCCGACCTGTACCGGATGGTGAAGGGCGCCGGTTCGGAGGTCAATATGGATTTCATCGCACCGCTCAGCGGGCTCGATAGCGAACGCCCGGCCGCCGTGTTGGCCTTCACCACTTCCGCCAACGAATTCCTGTTCCCCTTGATCCAATCCTGGCCGCTGCCCAGCGGTTCCGCTGAAACCGTGCTGGTTCGCCGCGAAGCCGGTTCGGTGTTGTTCCTGAATGCCTTGCGGCACCATCGGGACGCGGCTTTCAACCTGAGTTTCCCCTTGAGCAACCAGGCGTTGCTGGCCGTGCGTGCCGTCGAAGGCCAGCAAGGCATCGCCACGGGCCAGGATTATCGCGGAGTGCGGGTATTGGCATCCATTACCGGCATCGCGGGCACGCCTTGGCGGTTGATCGCCAAGGTCGATGTCGGCGAGATCGATGCCCCGGCCCGCCGCGACGCCGCCATCGTTACCGGGACCTGCCTGGCGTTGATGTTGGCGGCGGGCACGGCCACCGCGCTGGCTTGGCGCAGGCGGCGCTATGCCTTGGAGTCGGCCTATCAAGAGGAGCGGGCCAAGCGGGCCATCCTATCCATGCGCTTGGACGACCTGGCCCGCGATGCCACCGATATCATCTTATTGACCGACGGCGATGGGAATATCCGCGATGCCAATCAACGCGCCATCGACGCCTATGGCCAAAGCCACGAAGCTTTGTGCGGCCTGTCGCTGCTGGATTTGGTCCCGCCCGAGCTACGCGCCGCTGCCAAGGCGGAATGGAACAAAGCCGTGGACCAAGGCCAAGCGCGCTTCGAAACGCTGCACCGTTCATGGCAAGGCGGGGATTTCCCGGTCGAGGTGAATACCCATCGCATCGGTTATGGCGATGTCCTGCTGATGCAAAGCGTCATCCGCGATATCAGCGAGCGCCGCCGGGTGGAAGCTGAAATCCGCCGCCTGTCCGAACTGGGCAGGGTGCTGAGCCGCTGCAATCCCTGCGTCTTATCACAGGTCGGGCCGGATGGGTTTTTGGGGGAAACCTGCCGTTTGGTGGTCCGCCATGGTGGGTTTGCGATGGCTTGTGCCTATGGCGGCATGGGACGGAATGGCGAGCCGATGTTGTTGGCCTATTTCGGCAACCATCCGGGGGCCTTGCCGGTGGCCCAAACGCACCGGGGAACCGTCCGGGAAGTGGCGGACGAGGTGCGATGCGCCCGCGATGGTGGACCCGCTTGGTTCCCCGATGCCCGCGGGCTGGTATTCCGTTTGCCTTGGCTGGGCGAAACGCCCCTGACGGGGTTCGGGTGCTACGCCGCGGTACCCATAGCCGGGGAACCGGGCTTGGCGGGGGCTTTGCTGTTGTTCGGCGGCCAACCCGAACCGTTCTCCCAGCATGTCGAACCGTTCCTCGAGCGTTTGGCGGAAAACACCACCCGCGGGTTGGAACTCCTCGCCCAGCGCGAGGCGTTGCGGTCCAGCCGCGACCGCCTAGGCGCCATGCTGGATAATATCGATGGGGTCGTCTGGTCGCTGGACCCCTATACCTTCGATCTTGTTTATACCAATCCTTCGATAGCGCGTATGACCGGCTACGCGGCGGAGGTTATGCTTGCCCAGCCCGGCTTATGGCGGGACATGTTGCTTCCCGGTGATCGGATTCGGCTCATGGATGATCTGAACCAAGCCAAATTGACCGGGGCGCTGGGCGGCGACTACCAGATCATGCGCCTGGATGGCCACCGGCGCTGGGTCAATATCCAAGGCCGCATGGTGTTCGACGCCAACGGCCGGCCCCAGCGGTTGGACGGGATCGCCTTCGATATCACCGAGCGCCGTTTGAACGAGATCGCCAACGAGGCCATCCAATTGATCTCGGCGGTATTCCTGAAGCATCGCCAGGCATCGGAACCCTACCGGCAGGTGGCCGAACTCCTCGCGCAACGCCTGGAGTTTCCGATGGTTTGCATCGATCTCTATAACCCCCTGACCGAGCGGATGGAGTCCCTGGGCTGTTCCGTTCCGCAGGCTGTCGGCGAATCCATCACCGCCACCGTCTCGGCCCGTGGCACCTCCTGGTACGAAACCGACCTCGCCAGGAACGGCGGCGATCCCGGCTGCGAGGGGTTGCGCCAACTCGGTGGACGGTCTTTCATCGCCATGCCCTTGTGGATAGGCAACGAACCGCTCGGTGGCTTGTTGTTGGCCGATACCGCGCCCCGCCCGGATATAGGGTCCTGGCAAATCTATCTATGCTTGATCGCCAGCCGCCTCGCCATGGAAATGGATCGACGCCGCAGGACCCGTGGCCTCGACCGCCAAGCCCAAGAATTCCGTCAGTTGCTCGACAGCCTGTTCATCTATGCCGGCATCCTGACGCCCGAGGGCATGGTGATCGACATTAACCGCACCGCGCTGGAAACGGTGGGGCTGCGATTGGAAGACGTGCAGGGTCGGCCTTTCGAGGATACCCCTTGGTGGAGCGCTTCGGAAGCGAGCCAGCAGCGGCTGCGCGAAGCATTGACCGAGGCCGCCCAAGGCAGGACGGTCCGTTACGATACCCAAATACAGTACCGTCCCGGCGACTGCGCGACCATCGATTTCGGAATCACGCCCATCTTCGATGCGGAGGGGCAGGTGACATACCTGGTCCCTTCCGCCTTGGATATTAGCGAACGCTGCCGTGTCCAGGAGGAAGCGCGCCGTCAGGGCGCTTGGTTGCGTGCGGGGATCGATAGGGTGCCTATCGGCCTGATGATCGTCGATCCCCGTTCCGGCCATTTGCAAAAGGCCAATCAAACCCTTTGCCAATTCCTGGGTTATCGGGAGGAGGCTTTGTTGGGCATGGCTTGGCTGGATTTGCTCATGCCGCTGGATCATGAAACTCATCGCCAAGGTATTGAAAGCTTGCTGCGCGGGGCGGTGGAAGCCTATACAGCCCGGGAGCATTACCGGCATTGCAACGGCGATGCTCTGCCTTTCCTGGTCGAAATCCGTTATGGCCGCTACGCCGATGCCGATCTGGACGCCCTGATGGCGACCTTGGTTCCATCCGCTATGGAAGGCCCGCCGCCATGAAGCCCATGTTCCTTCCCTGCTGCGTCACGGTGCTGGCCGCCCTGTTCGGTGGCCCTGTCCAGGCCGCCCCGGTGGATGTGATATTGGCCCTCGACCACTCCGGCAGCATGAAAAGGACCGATCCCAACCGCGATAGCGTCCAGGGCGTGGAATTGTTCGCCGACCTGCTCGGCAAGGATGACCGGCTGGAATTCATGGGTTTCGCCGGGCGGGCCGAGACCTTGCTGCCGCTCACCGCCGGGTCCGGGCCCGCCGTCCGGGAACGGCTGTCCCGGCTGGCGCAGGCGCTCCCCATGAACGGCCAGCGCACCGATTTCGGCGAGGCCCTGCGGTTGGCCTATGAAGACCTGATCGTCGCTGCCGCCCCGCCGGATACCCGGCGCATGGTGGTGATATTTTCGGACGGTCAACTCGATCTCGGAGACGCCGCCGCCAACAATACGGCCCAAGCGCTCATCCTGGCGTTGCTCCCCGAATTCCGCGCCGTCGGGATCAAGGTTTATTGCGTGGCGTTCTCGGCCGAAGCCGATCTGGCCTTTCTCGGGCGCATCGCCGAAGCCACCGGAGGCCGAGCGCTGCGGGCGGAACGGGTGGCCGATATTTACAAAGCGTTTATCCGCTTGTTCGAAGAAACCGACCAGCCCTTGTCGGTACCGGTACGGGATGGGCGGGTGGCGGTCGACAAGGAAGTCCGGGAACTCAAGCTCTTGGTGGAACGGGATTCGGAACGGGAGCGGATTCGGCTGGTCGATCCCAGTGGCAAAGAATTCGACGGGCAGGATAAGGCGCTGGGTTTGGAATGGCGGCACCATGGTCCTTTCGACCGGATCACCGTGCCGCGCCCCGCCGTGGGAACTTGGCGGATGCTCGGCGCGTCGGGCGAAAAAAAAGCTTATTTGGATAGCGATCTGGACCTGGGCATGGAAGTTCATCCGCCGATCCGGGTGGGGCGACCGGTTGAAATCACCGTGCGCCTGAGTTATCGCGGCCAACCAGTGTCCGATCAGCGGCTATTGGAAGGATTGAAAGTCGAGGTCACGGGCCATGGCGAAACCGGGATGTCCTTGGAACCCTTGGCCTGGCTGCCGGATGCCCGGACCGGGCGTCCTGGGGAATTCCACGGGCTATTGCGATTCGCGGCTGAAGGGGGCTATCGGCTGGCGGCCTTGGCGGAAAACCCGGTATTCCAGCGCCGCAGGGAAATGTCGGTGACTGTTTTGGCGGCGGAACCCGCAGCCATCCCGCCAGCGGCGGCGGCACCGCGCGAGGAGGGGCCGTCACCGCCCGCCCCAGTTCCCGCTGCTTCGGCTCCGGTACCTGGGCCACCTCCTCCCACGGCGGGCAATCCCTCGCTGGGCGGCTTGGGCTGGATCGTCGCGCTGAACCTGATCTTGGTGGCCTTGGTGGGTGGCGGCGTTTGGTTTTGGAAGTATCGGTCGGGCCGGGATAAACAGCAGACCCTGGCCTTGCGTGCGGCGCGGAAATCCACGGAACACGGCGTCCCGCCGCGCCGTCCAGGGCCCATGCCATGAACCAAAACGACTATGTCTGGATTTATATATTGGCCGAAGCCCTGCTGGTCAGCCTCGGACTGATGGGGTTTTTCGGCTACCGTTGGTGGCGCTTGCGTTCGGAACGGCGATTGTTGATCCAGATTTGCGGGCAGGTGGCCGAACATCTCGCCGAATCCATCGAGGCCGTCCAAAAGGATCCCTTGCGCTATCCCGAATTCCGCCAGGCCGAAGCCGCCTGCCTCAGCGCGTTGTTGCCGCCATTCGCCGATTTGCGGCTGGCCGATGTCGGGGCTTGGGACGATATTTTCGCCAATATCCACGCACTATTTGATTTGTTGGCCAGGCGGTTGACAGCCTTGTCCGCCGAGGCGCACCAAGGAGCCGGCAAGCCCACCGATGACGACATGGAGCGGGCCGATACCCAGGAATGGGATGCGGCGTTTGCGGAATTCTTGTCCCAGCATAACCAAGGCTTGACCCTCCTGGCCGCGACCCGTGATGTCACCGCCGATATCAAACGGAAGTGCGAGGATGTTCGGCAAGCCCATCATAACCTGCGGGTCAATCTCGAATCCGTCGCCAAGATGGACCGCGGCGGCCAATTGCAACCCTTGCTGGCCGATATCGAAAAGAGCAATTTCGAATTGCAACAACTGGCTTTTTCCTTGGAGCGCGCCCAAGGCCATATGGCGCCGCAGCTCGAAGCCCTAGGGCAACAAGTCCGCAATCTGCAATTGACCGTCCAGAACTATCGCAAATCGCTGCCTAAGATCGTGCGGGAGCGGGATAGGCTGGCCGAGGAGAAGGGGGATTTGGCCAAGCAATTGGAAGCCAAAGTCAAGCTGGTGGACCGTCTGAACCGGAATTACGAAACCTTGCGCCGCGAGTATACCAAGCTGTATCAGGCCACCCGTTGATTATCCACCGCCGGAGTATCGCCATGAACCGTATCGACTTATTGGATTATGCCCACAGCAAACCGGCGTTCGATATCCCAACTTGCTTGTTCCAGGATGGCCACCACGCCATATATTGGCTGGGGATCGAGCAGGATACGGCTTTCCGCTGCAATGTTTACTTGATCGAGGATGGCGGAGAAGGATATCTGGTCGATCCCGGCGGCAGGCCAGGGTTTTCCCAAATCAAACGGCGGGTCGAACAAATCATGCCCACCGGGCGGATCAAGGGCATGGTGCTTTGCCATCAAGACCCGGATGTGGCCGCCTCGATGGTGGATTGGCTGGACCTGCACCCGGATATTAAGGTGTATAGCTCGACGCGCACCCACGCTCTTTTGCCGCATTACGGGAAGCCCAAATATCCAGCGGTCGATATCGTCGAGAAACCCGTGCTTGAATTTTCATCGGGTGCCCGCCTGCGTTTTATCGAAGCGCCTTTCCTGCATTTCCCCGGTGCTTTCGCGAGCTACGATACCGCTTCGGGATTCCTGTTTTCGGGGGATATTTGGGCTGCGGTGGGTATGGATTGGACCCTGGTCAGCGATGATTTCAATACCTTGTCGTTCAAAATGGAAATGTTCCATACCGACTATATGGCGGGCAACAAGGCCAGCCGGGGATTCACGCGCAAACTACGGGAGGTCGATATCATGGCGATCCTGCCCCAGCATGGCTCGATTATTCCCCGCGCCCATGTGGCCGAGGCCATCGACTATTTGAACGATCTGCCCTGCGGCTTGGATTTGCTGTATTTATCCGGGCAATGAGCGGATAGAGAGGAAGGGGGGGTATCGGCGCGGCATCAGGTTTTTGAAGCGCGCACTCCAACTTCCCCTCGGCACCGTACACTCAAACCGAAAATGCCCTAGTCCGCCAGGACCGCCCGCAGCGCTTCCGCGTAGGCCGCGATATCGGCTTCGGTCCTGAGTTCCGTGGCGCAGGTCAGGATCGCCGCGCCCAGCTCGGGATAAGCCCCCGATAGGTCCACCCCACCCAGGATGCCCCGTTCCGCCAGACCTTCCAGCACCGTGGCGGCGGGAAGCGGTGTGCGGTAGACCGCCTCATGGAAGCACGGCCCGGCGAACACCCGCTCCACGCCCGCGATGCCGGTCAATGTTGCCAGCAAGGCGCGGGTCTGGTGGTGGCAGGCCAGCGCGACCTGCTTCAAGCCTTCCGGTCCCAGCAGGGCCAGATAGATCGTCGCCGCCGTGACCATCAAGCCTTGGTTGGTGCAGATGTTGGAGGTGGCCCGTCCGCGCCGGATGTGCTGCTCGCGGGCTTGCAGGGTGAGGGTGAAGCCGGGTTTGCCGTCCAGGTCCATGGTGCGGCCCACGAGGCGTCCCGGCATCGAATGCACCAGCGCCTTGCGGCAGCACAGGAAGCCGAAATATGGCCCGCCGCCCGCCAGCGGGATGCCCAAGGGCTGGCCGTTGCCACAGGCGATATCGGCCCCCGCCGCGCCCCATTCTCCGGGCGGTTTGAGCAAGCCCAGGGCGGTGGGATTGACTAGGGCGACGGCCAGGGCGCGGTGGGATTTGGCCCAATCGGTCAGGGCGTCCACCGGCTCCAAACCGCCGAAGCCATTGGGCTGGGGGATGACCACGGCGGCGATATCGCCAGCCGCGTGGGCATCGAGGCCGGCCAGATCGGTGCAACCGGTGGCGGGATCGTAGGGCAGTTCGATCAATTCCAGGGCTTGGGCCTGGACGATGCTCGCCAGCACCGCGCGATAGACCGGCGGCAGGCTGCGCGGCACCAAGACCCGCCGGGATTGGGATTCGCGGTTGGCCCGCACCGCCATCAGCACCGCCTCGGCCAGGCCCGAAGCCGCGTCGTACAGCGAAGCATTGGCGACTTCCATCCCGGTCAGGCCCGCCATCATGCTCTGGTATTCGTAGAGGGTTTGCAGGGTGCCCTGGCTGGCTTCGGCCTGGTAGGGCGTGTAGGCGCTGTAGAATTCGCCCCGGCCCGCCACCGTCCACACCGCCGCCGGGATATGGTGTTCGTAGGCACCGCCGCCCGCGAAGCACAGCAGCGGACGGTTCAGCCGGGCCCGCTCGCGCATGAGCCGGGCGATCTCCATTTCCTTGAGTCCGGGCGTGGGGGCCGGATCGATATCGGCCCGCAAGGACGCTGGGATTTCATCGAACAGGTCGTCGATGGCGTGGACATCCAAGGCCGCCAGCATCGCTTGGATATCCGCTTGCGTGTGGGGGATGAAGGGCATGGGGAAGGATAGGAATGTGCCAAAAGGCCGGGCTTAGCCCGGTTCCACCGCTTCCTGATAGGCCGCGGCGCTCAGGAGCTGGTCCAGTTCGGCGGTGGCGTCGGCCTGCACCACGAACAGCCAAGCGGCGTAGGCGTCCTCGTTGAGGGTTTCCGGGGTGTCGGCCAGCGCGGGGTTGGTGGCGACGATCTCGCCCGACACGGGGCTGAAAATATCGGAGGCCGCCTTCACCGATTCGACCACGGCCACGGCTTCGCCCGCCTTGACCTTGCGTCCCACCACGGGCAATTCGACGAACACTACATCGCCCAGTTCGCTTTGGGCGAAATCGGAGATGCCGACCCGCACCGTGTCGCCGTCTTCCAGCTTGGCCCATTCGTGGGTATTGGCGTATTTCAGATCATCGGGAAAATGGCTCATGCTCGCACCTGCTGTGGGTTGGGTTCCGGGGTTTGGAGTGGCCAGCAAATTACGGGAAAAGCGGGATCAGGTAAAGCGATGGGGCGTTGGCGGGTCTGTCGCCCGGAGGTGTCGGACCAGCTCCACTCTCCGCCTCATTCCTCCCCCAGGCAGGCCGGAAGGCCGCTGGCCAAATCCGGGTAGCGTAACACCACGCCCAGTTCTTCCAGCATCCGCCGGTTGTCCAGGCGTTTCGATTCTTCCAGGAACGACAACATGGCGGGCGAAAAAGTCCGCCGGGCCTCGGCGAGGCCGACCAGGGGCGGGCGGGGCAGGCCCAGCGCGTCGGCGACCCGCTGGAAATAATCGGTCATGGTGGTGGGATGGCCGTCGCTGAGGTGGTAGGCCGTGCCGGGCCGCCCCTTGCGGGCGGCGGCGCAACACCCGGCGGCGAGGTCGTCGGCGTGGATACGGTTGCTATAGGGCGCTTCCGCGGGATGGACCACGGGGATGCCCTGGCGGATGCGCTCCACCGGCAAGCGCCCCGGCCCGTAAATCCCCGGCACCCGCAAGATTACGCAGGGCACGCCCTGGCGTCCGCTCCAAGCCAGGAGGGCCGATTCCGCCGCCAGCCGCCGCCGGGCGCGGTCGGTCCGGGGTTGGAGCGGGGCGTCTTCGTCGATCCACGCGCCTTGGCAATCGCCATAGACGCCGCTGGTGCTGATATAGACCACGCGCTCCGGCGGGGCGGGAAGCGCCGCCAGCAAGGCCCGGAGCCGCGGGTCGTCGCCGCCGGTGGGCGGGGGCGGGGCGAAGTAATAGAGGGTCGCCAGCGCGGCGGGTAGCTGGGTCAAGGTGGCGGGGTGGTCCAAATCGCCCTGGATTGGGCGGATGCCCAGCGCCGCCAGTGTCCGGGCCGAAGCCTCCGAACGGGCCAGCGC
Source organism: Methylomagnum ishizawai (assembly GCF_019670005.1). Classification (NCBI taxonomy): domain Bacteria; kingdom Pseudomonadati; phylum Pseudomonadota; class Gammaproteobacteria; order Methylococcales; family Methylococcaceae; genus Methylomagnum; species Methylomagnum ishizawai. Next base: position 317,583 of record NZ_AP019783.1, read on the forward strand.
CGCTACGAGATTGCCGGCGGCGAGTTCCAAACGGGCCACGCGCTGGCCGATGTCGCCGCAGCCGACGATGAAGATGGGGGGACGGTGGGGTTCGGTGGCAGTCATGGCGGGCGGTGGGCGGGGATAAAGGCACAGCATATCGCCCGCGGCCCGTTGCGGTCCAATCACCGGCCTGGGACGCGGGCCTACGGTTACGCGGCGGTAGGCGCGATGATAGAATGCGCCACCGATCCGAACCCACCCCATCGATTCCGCGTATCCCCAGGATGGCCGCGAAAAATCCCGACCCGCAACAACCCTCCGCCGCGCTGGACATCCGGGCGGGTGCCATCACCCTGCCCATCCTCAAGCTTTTCACCGCCGACCTGATCGCCGTCAACGTCCAGCTCGAAGAGAAGCTCCGGCGGGCCCCCGAATTTTTCCGCTACGCCCCGGTGGTCCTCGATCTGGCCGAACTCGATCCCGACCGCGAGAAGATCGATTTCCCGGCCCTGCTCAAGCTGTTGCGGAAACTCGACCTGATGCCGGCGGGCGTGCGCGGCGGCAACCCGGCCCAGCATTCCGCCGCCCAGGCCGCCCATCTGGCGGTGCTGGCCGATGGCAAGGACATCGCCCCCCAAGCCGCCGCGCCGCGCCCCGCCGCCAAAAGCCCGGAACCCCCGCCCAAAGCCCAGCCCGCCACCAAGCTGGTCGAGCAGCCGGTGCGCTCGGGCCAGCGCGTCTATGCCCAGGGCGGCGACCTGATCGTCCGCGCCCAGATCAGCGCCGGGGCCGAGATCATCGCCGACGGCAATATCCACATCTACGGCAGGCTCAAGGGCCGGGCGCTGGCCGGGGTACAGGGCAACCCGGAGGCGCGGATTTTCTGCGCCGACTTGCAAGCCGAACTGGTGGGCATCGGCACACAGTACAAAATCAGCGAAAACATCGACCCGGCGCTCTGGGGCAAACCGGCCCACATCCATTTGGTGGATAACGCCTTGGTCATCGATCCGCTATAAGCAAAAAATCTTTGGAATCTGGAGAGTTAGGCGTGGCAAGAATTATCGTTGTAACTTCGGGCAAGGGCGGGGTCGGCAAAACCACCACCAGCGCCGCGTTATCCATGGGCTTGGCGCTCAAGGGCCATCGCACCGCCGTGATCGACTTCGATATAGGGCTGAGGAACCTCGACCTCATCATGGGCTGCGAGCGGCGGGTGGTCTACGACTTCGTCAATGTCATCAACCAGGAAGCGAGCCTGAACCAAGCCCTGATCCGCGATAAGCGCTGCGAGAACCTCTACATCCTCCCGGCCTCGCAGACCCGCGACAAGGACGCCCTCACCCAGGATGGCGTCGAGCGGGTGCTGAACGAACTGTCGGAAACCTTCGAGTATGTGGTCTGCGATTCGCCGGCCGGGATCGAGCGCGGTGCCTATCTCTCGATGTATTTCGCCGACGACGCCATCGTCGTGACCAACCCGGAAGTCTCCTCGGTGCGGGACTCCGACCGGATGCTGGGCATCCTCGCCAGCAAGTCGCGCCGCGCCGAACTCGGCCAGGAACCGATCAAGGAATATCTCTTGCTCAGCCGCTATTCGCCGCAGCGGGTGAAGCTCGGCGAGATGCTCAGCGTCGAGGACGTGCAGGAAATCCTCTCGCTCCACCTCCTGGGCGTGATCCCGGAATCCAAGGCGGTGCTGAACGCTTCCAACTCCGGCACCCCGGTCATCCTCGACGAGAAGAGCGATGCCGGGCAGGCTTATTCGGATGTGGTGCGCCGTTATCTCGGCGAGCATGTTCCCCATCGTTTCGTCGAAGAGGAAAAGAAAGGCTTGTTTGGCCGCTTGTTCGGGGGAGGCTGACCATGGGCCTTTTGGATTATTTTCGGAGTTCCAAGCCCACCAGCGCGGCCATCGCCAAGGAGCGCTTGCAGATTCTGGTGGCCCATGAACGCTCGCAGCGCAATAGGCCGGATTATCTGGCCGATTTGCAGCGGGATTTGCTCGAGGTGATCCGTAAATATGTGAACGTGGACCAGGACGCCATCACCGTCACCATGGAACAGGACGATAGCCGCGAAATCCTCGAGCTCAACATCATCCTGCCCGAGGAGGCCGAACAGAAGCGCACTCCGCCGCGCCCGCAAGGCAAATTCCCCTAAGCCCCGGCCCGCTCCCAGGGCCGCGGGCGGGGCGCTGGCCGATTTCGGTCCGACCGCCCGGCCTGCCTTCCCCGGTCGGTCTGTCCCGGCCCACCCGCTTCAATCCCCCGGATCGCGTCACCGCCCAAGGCGGCGGGTTCCACCCAGCACGAGGACCACCCTAGGATGATCTTGGAAACCTTGAGCGCCATGCGCGACCTGGGCCGTTTGCACGACCTCGCCTCGATCCTGATCCGCTATGGCTTCGGCGATGTGGTGCGGCGGCTGGGGATGGAGCCGGTGTTGGAGCGGGCCGGGCGGGCCTTGCACTGGACCCGCTTCGAGGAACTCTTGCACCTCGACCCGCCGCAGCGGGTGCGCAAGGCCATGGAGGACATGGGACCGACCTTCATCAAATTCGGCCAAATCCTCTCGACCCGGGTGGATTTGTTCACGCCGGAGTGGATCGCCGAATTCGAGAAACTGCACGATCGGGTGCCGCCCTTGCCGTTCGAGGCGCTGCGTCCACAGTTGGAGGAGGACTTGGGCGCGGCCCTGTCCGAGGTGTTCGCCCAGATCGACCCCAACCCGCTGGGCACGGCCTCCATCGCCCAGGTGCATCGGGCGGTGTTGCCGGACGGCCAGCAGGTCATCGTCAAAATCCGCCGTCCGGGTATCCGTCCCACCATCGAGGCCGATCTGCGCCTCTTGGAACGCTTGGTGGTCATCATCGAGCGCGAATTCGCCGACGCCCGCCGCTTCCATCCCCAGGAAATCCTGCGCCAGTTCAAGCTCTCGCTGCGCAACGAGCTGGATTTGCTGACCGAGGCCCGCAATACCGAACGCGCCGCCAATAATTTCGCGGGCGACGCCCAGATCGTCGTGCCCAAGGTGTTCTGGGAATATTGCGGCGAGCGCGTCAATGTCCAGGAATACATCGATGGCATTCCGGGCCGGAGCCTCCAAACCCAGCACATCGCCGGTTTTGACCGCAAGCTCGTGGCCCAGCGCGGGGCCGACGCCGTGCTGAAGATGGTGTTGATCGACGGTTTTTTCCATGCCGATCCGCATCCGGGGAATTTCATCTATCTGTCCGGCAACCGGCTGGCCTTCATCGATTTTGGCATGGTGGGTTCCCTGGCCGAAGTCCGCCGCGCCCAGGTGGTGGACCTGCTCAACGCCATCGTGGTGCGCGACGCCCCGGCCATGGTGGATGTGTTGCTGGACTGGACCGACGAGGGCAATCCCAGCACCGAGCGGCTGATTTCCGAGGTCGGCATGTTCATCGACAAATACCACGGCGTGGCGCTGCGGCAATTGCGGCTGGGCGATATCCTGGGCGATATGACCGCCCTGATGCGCGAACACCGGCTGACCTTGCCGCCGGACCTGACCATGCTGTTCAAGGCGCTGATCACCCTGGAAGGCATGGGCCGCCAGATCGACCCCGATTTCGATATCGTGAGCCAGGTCGCGCCGCGCCTGAGCCAGGCCATGTTGGAGCGCCACAAGCCGGAAGTCCTGATGCGCCATGCCCAGCGCAACCTCAGTAGCGTGCTGGCGCTGCTGGGCAGCTTGCCCGCCGATATCCGCCGGGTCATGCGCTTGTTGCGGGCCGGGGCGGTGAAGGTGAATGTGGATATGCCGGAATTGGCGCATTTCGGCGGGTTGATGGACCGCGCCGCCAGCCGCTTGACCGTGGGCATGGTGACGGCGTCCTTGATTATCGGCTCGTCCATCGTGATGACCGTCAACGGCGGGCCGCTGCTGTTCGGTTTGCCCGCCCTGGGGGTGTTGGGCTTCACGGCGGCGGGGGTCGGGGGCGTGTGGTTGTTGGCTTCGATGTGGCGGACTTCGCATGGCGATGAGCGCTAGGTGCCGGCCCGAGGCGGTGAACCTGGATCGGGCCATGCCCCGCCACGATTTGCACACCCATTCCACCGCCTCCGACGGGGCTTACGCGCCCGCCGAATTGGTCCGCCAAGCCGCCTTGGCCGGGATCGAAGTGCTGGCCTTGACCGACCATGATTCCACGGCGGGCGTGGCCGAGGCCCGGAGCGCCGCCGCCGGTTTGGCTATCCGCATCGTGCCGGCGGTCGAGGTCTCGGTGACTTGGCAGAACAAGACCCTGCACATCGTCGGCCTCAATATCGACCCGGAGCATCCGGCTTTGCAGGCGGGTTTGGCCCGGCTGCGGGCCATCCGCGATGAACGCGCCGTGGAAATCGGGCGGCGCTTGGCCAAGCATGGCATTCCCGGCGTGTTCGAGGCGGTGTCGGCCCTGGCCGGGACGGGGATGGTGACCCGCACCCATTTCGCCCAATATCTGGCCGGGCAGGGCTTGGCCGGGGATGCGGGCGATGCCTTCAAGCGCTATCTGGGCCACGGCAAGCCGGGCTATGTCGCCACGCAATGGGCCGATCTGGCCGAGGCCATCGGCTGGGTCCGCGCGGCGGGCGGGATCGCGGTGGTGGCCCATCCCCGGCGTTATCAACTCACCGGAAGCTGGCTGCGGCGGCTGTTGACGGAATTCAAGGCGATGGGCGGGGAGGGGATCGAAGTGGCTTCCGGCGTGGCCGTGCCCAACGATGTGCAGGCCAGCGCCGATCTGGCCCGGCGCTTCGGTTTGCTGGCCTCGGTGGGGTCCGATTTCCACAGCCCCGACCACCATTGGCTCAAGCTGGGACGGCTGCCGCCCTTGCCCGCCGGGCTGGTGCCGGTGTGGAGCCGCTGGCCCGCGGGGCCGGATTCATGAACCATCACGGGAAACACCCCATGCCACGATGTCCTTGGGCCGAACGCAGTCCGCTGGAACAGCAATACCACGATCTCGAATGGGGTTCGCCGCTGCACGACGATAGGCGGCTGTTCGAGTTCCTCATCCTGGAAGGGGCGCAGGCCGGCCTGTCCTGGGTCACGATTTTGCGGAAGCGCGAGGCTTACCGCGCCGCGTTCGACCAATTCGACGCCGAACGCATGGCCCGCTACGACGAGCTTAAAAAAGCCGAATTGCTGGCCGACGCGGGCATCGTCCGCAACCGGCTCAAGATCGAATCCGCCATCGGCAACGCCCGCGCCTATCTGGCCGTCCGCGAGCAATTCGGCAGCTTCGACGCCTATCTCTGGCGCTTCGTGGACGGGCGGCCGCGCCGCAACGCCTTCCAGGACATGGCCGAGATACCGACCCGTTCCCCCGAATCCGACGCCATGAGCCGGGACATGAAAAGGCGCGGCTTCCGTTTCGTCGGCACCACGATTTGCTATGCCTTCATGCAGGCGGTCGGGATGGTCAACGACCATCGGGTGGATTGCTTCCGCTGGCGGGAACTCGACGGCGGCGGCTAACGGCCACGGGGTCGGCCTTGATCCGGCGGGTATCGGTTTATCCCCGAGTTTGCTAAATTCCCCCGGATAAAACACGGTGCGCATGGGGGAAAGGTGGCTTTATTCAGATACGTATTGCTGGGCGGGCTGCTCGCGGGCAGCGCCTCGGCCCAGGCCCAGGACTTCATCCAGCAAGCGGCGGGCTTGCGGGCGCGGGCGGCGCTCTATGAACATGGCCGGGGCGTCGGGCAGGATTACGCCGAGGCCTACCGGCTCTATTGCAAGGCGGCGCTGCTGGGCGATTCCATGGCGGCGTACAACCTCGGGTGGATGTATTTCAACGGGCGCGGCCTGCCGCGCAAGGCGGAACTGGCGGTGGGCTGGTTCAAACGCGCCGCCAAGGCGGGCGATGCCTACGCGGCGAGGATGGTGGCCCATTACGGCGCGGTCCAGGCCGCCGAAGACCCGGCCTGCCAGCCCGAGCCGCCGCCCCCGGTGGTGACCGCCACCCTCAAGCGCAAGAATCCCCATCGCGGCGTGGTGGCGGATTGGGTCGAGCGGATCGCCCCGGTCTATTCCATCGATCCCGAGTTGGTGATGGCGGTGATCCAGGCCGAGTCCGGCTTCAATCCCGCGGCGCTCTCGCCCAAGAACGCCCAAGGCTTGATGCAGTTGATCCCGGCCACGGCGGAGCGCTTCGGCGTCAAGGATATCTGGGACCCGGAACAGAACATCCGCGGCGGCACGGCCTATCTGCATTGGCTGCTGCGGCATTTCTCGGGCAAGGTGGAATGGGCGCTGGCCGCCTACAACGCGGGCGAACGCACGGTGGAGCAATACCAGGGCGTGCCGCCCTACAAGGAAACCCAAAGCTATGTGAAGCGCATCCTGGCTTCCTATCAAAAAACCACCCATCCGATCCCGCCGCCCCTGGGCAAGTCCTGAAACGCGAAAAACCCCGCCTAGGCGGGGTTTTTCATGCCGGGCCGGGGGTGGCGCGGCTTATTTCATCGTCATCGGGGTCATTTTCTTGGCGGCGGCGGCGACATGCTTGCGTTCGGCTTCGGGCAGCGGGATCAAGCCCTTGTCGGCCAGATAGCCTTCCTCGCCGAACGCCTTCTCGCTGGTGAACTCGGTCACATAGGCCTCGATGCCGGGGATCATGCCGGCATGGGCCTTTTTCACGTAGAAGAACAGCGGGCGGGAAATGGCGTACTTGCCGGAGGCGATATGCTCGTAGCTGGGCGCGACGCCATCGACCGGGGCGGCCAGCAGCTTGTCGGAGTTCTGGTCCAGGAAGCTGTAGCCGAAGACACCGACGGCGGTGGGGTTGGCTTCCAGTTTCTGCACGATCAGGTTGTCGTTCTCGCCGGCCTCGATGTAGGCACCGTCCTCGCGCACGGTCATGCAGACGTTCTTGAACCAGGCGTCGTCGGTTTCCTTCTTGGCCTTGATCCAGGGAATCTGGGCGCAGCCGCCTTCCAGGGCCAGTTCGGCGAAGGCGTCGCGGGTGCCCGAGGTCGGGGGCGGGCCGAGGACTTCGATCTTGGTCTTGGGGAGCTTGGGATTGATCTCGTTCCAGGTCTTGTAGGGATTCTCGACCAGGGCGTCGCCGTCCGGCTTGGCGGGGTCGGGCACGCGCTTGGCGAGGGCGAGGTAGAGTTCCTTGCGGGTCAGTTCCACCAGCTTGTCCTTGGATTTCTTGGACTGCGCGGCGACGATGCCGTCGTAGCCGATCTTCACTTCCACGATGTCCTTGACGCCGGCCTTCTGGCAGGTCTCGAACTCGGTCTTCTTCATGGCGCGGGAGGCGTTGGCGATATCGGGATATTGCACGCCGACCCCGCCGCAGAACAGCTTGATGCCGCCGCCGGTGCCGGTGGCTTCGACCTTGGGGGTCTTGAACTTGCCGCCCTTGCCGAATTGTTCGGCGACCACGGTGGCGAAGGGATAGACGGTCGAGGAGCCGACGATGCTGATGTAATCGCGGCCGGCCTCGGCGGCGTCCGCGCCTTGGGTCAGGGCCAGGCCGGCGGCGAGGGCGCTGGCGATCAGGAGCTTGTTGTTCATGCGAAACCTCGGTGGATTGAAGGGGGGCTGAGTTTATGGGGTGTCGTGGCGGAGGGGAAGCCCGGCGGGGATGCCGCCGGGCGGTTCCGGTTAGAAGTCGAGACGGACCGCGGTTTCCCAGATATCCGGGCTCAGGCCGTTGAAGCAGCCGATGGTGTCGTTCCCGGTCGCGCTGGTGGTGCATTTTCCGGCCGACCCGGTTTGGGTGCCGAAGATATGCACCCAGTTGGTCATGAAGCGGACTTTCGGGGTGAGGTACCAGTTGACGCCCAAGGTGCCGGCGTTGATGGAGCCACCGTTGATGTGTTTGGTGTTCATGTCCATGGTGTCGTAGCGGGCCGCGATTTCCCATGCGCCCCAACCATCGCCGAACAGGAAGTTGCTGTGGGGGATGACCCGGTTCCAGGTGCCTTTCTTCTCGTCGTAGGGGCGGTTTTCGCCGGTCAGGAACCAACCGCCTTGCACGTAGAAGCCTTGCAACAGGTCTTGGTTGGAATAGCCCTGGCCCGCGATCTGGGCCTGCATGTATTCGGCCTCCATATGCACCGGGCCATAGGAACCCGCGAGTTCGGCGCCGAACATCGCGACTTCGTCGGCCCTGAAGGAACCCGGCGCGTCCTTGTTGCCCTTGGTCAGGTTGCCGGTGTTGATCCAGGCGGTGCGGTCTATGTCGGTGTCCGGCTGGGACAGGTATTGCCAGCCGCCGTTGCGGTAGGTGCCGTCGGCGTTGTAGTTGTTGTTCACGCTGCGCCAGGAACCCCACACGCCGGTATGCAGGACATAGCCGTCCTCCTTGCTATAGAGCGGGGCGAGGGTGCCGCGGCCCACGAGTTGGTAGCTGGTGTTGCCGCTGAAGCCGTTGCGGTTGGTGTTGCCCGCCGAGGTGTTGTTGGAGCTGTTGCCGGGGGCCGGGGCGCCGACCGATTCCGTGGTGATGCCGCCGCGCAGCGTCCAGGGCATGTTGAACGCCTTTTCGAAGGTCTCGGCCATGATACCGACTTGGTATTTGCTATTGGGGCCGGATTCGATGAAGGCGTTGTTGGGCAGGGAGCGCTCGATGAAGGTGAGGTAGTTGTTGCTCATCACCGACTCCATGCTCTTGCCTTCGTTCATCTGGCCGATGGTGATGGTGAAGGGCTTGAAATGGAGGTATTTCAGGTAGGCGTCGGTGATGCCGTTGACACCGCCGCCGTTGCGCGCCCAGTCGTACTCGAAGCGGTATTCGTAGTCCTTCCACATGATGCCTTCCGTGTACAGGCGGAGGCGGCGGAAGCCCACGCCATTGTCCAGGTCGGTATTGGCGTGGTCCGCTTGGCCGTTGTGGTTGTCGTTGAAATTGACCTGGGTGTCCACCTGGATGCGGCCACCGATCTTGGCCTTGAAGTTGCCGTCGTTGGATTCGATTTCCAGGCCCTTTTCGCCCAGCTTCACATGGGCGGCGTCCTTGTCCTCGGCCTTGGCCGGGGCCGCCGCCGTGGCGCTTTGTTTCTTGCTGAGGTTGGAATATTGGTCCTTGGTGATGGCCCCGTTCTTCTGGAGGATTTCCAGGAGGTCCGGGCTGTTTTGGGCGGCACCCTTTTGGCCCAGGGCGTGATATTGCTCCTTGGTGATGGTGCCGTTCTTGAGCAGCACGTCCAATAGCTCGGTATCCGCCGCCGCCGCCGTTCCCACCGAGAGGGCGGTGATCGCGGTCGCGACCAGGGGGCGACGCGAAGCGCGAGGCTTCGCCAGAACTTTCGATTTCATTATGTTTCCCCGATGTTTGTTATTCATGGCCATCGCAATCTTTGCCTGGCAAGCCGGGTTTGTTGGTCCAAACCAACAGGCGATTGCAAAAACGCGACGGACTATACGGATCGGGCTTTGCGGAAATGTTTCAGTTTGATGACCGTTTGATGACGGAGGCACGGTAAGCGACTGAATTCGCAATGGATTCCGTAGCTTAACCCAAGACCTTGATAGGGCTTGATTTTTTGGTCCAGCGTGAATCCTGGCGTGAAACCCTACTTCACGACACGGAGTTTCGGGGGCTGGTCCAGCACCGCCGCCGCGTCCGCCAGGTCTTCCTGGGCGAGGAAGGCATAGGTGCGGTAGGTGGTGGTCACGTCGGCATGGCGCAGGATCCGCGCTATCCGGTGGATGTCCACGCCGTTCTGGGCCAAGATGCTGCCGCAGGTACGGCGGAGGTCGTGAACGGTGGTGTGGGGCATTTCCAGGCCCGCGTGGCGGATGGCCCGTTGCAGGTCTTGATAGGGGTCCGTGTGCGGGAATACCCGGTTGTCGGGCTGGCGCTCGGCTTTCCGGTTGGCTAGGGCGAGGCGGGCCGTCCGGTTGAGGGGGACCGCGCCGACCTTGCGGTTTTTCTGGTCGGCGCGGCCCAGGTGCAGGACGCCGTTGTCAAGGTCCACCCGGTCCCAGGTGAGGCGCAGGGCTTCTTCCCGGCGCAATCCGGCGTTGAGGCAAAGCCGGATGTAGTCGGGCAGGTAGGCTTTGCGCGGGTGGGCGCGGCCATAGGCTTCCGCCGCCGCGATGAGTTGGCCGATTTCTTCGGGGGTGAGCCAGCGGTCGCGGGGCGCGTTCGGGGCGGGCTTGCGGGAGCGCCAGGGGTTGGGGATGGCCCATTCCAGGCGCTCGATAGCCCAGTTGGTAACGCTGGACATGAAGGCGATTTGGTTGCGGATGGTGGCGTCCGCAGTGCCCGCCGCCCGGCGTTGTTGGATGAAGGCATCGACCGCCGCGCCGTTGATTTCGGTCAGCGGGGTGGTTTTGAAGGCGTCGAACAGCCCGGCGCGGAGCATCCCACCCTGGTTGCGCCGGGTGCCGGGGGTGTGTTTGGAGCCGGGGCCGTCGAGGTAGCGGTTTATCATTTCGGCGAAGGTGTGGGTTGTGGTGGGGAGTTCCTGCGGGGTTGGGAGCGGGGTTTGCGCGATGAATCCGGCCCGGATTCGCTTGGCTTCGTGGCCTCGGGGGTCGTCGGCCACTTTAATCCCAGTCGAGCGGCGAGCAGTTCGGCTTCCGATTTTCCAGGCTGCCCACCAGTAGGGGGAGTCGGGCCGCTGGTAGATGCCGTCTTGGTCGCGGGGTTTGTTTCTTTTTTGCATGTCGTTTCCTCCATGGAGGACTCGCCAGCTTGCCGCCTCCGAAGATAGTCTGCCAGCGCTTGTTCGTCCACCCGGACACAGCCCTTCGTGACCCGGATCACGGGGATGTGCCGCCGGACGGTGGACGTGCTGATGCTGAGGCGCTCGGCCGCCTGGGCGATGGTCAGGAGGGTCATGCCACGTCTCCCAGCAATCCAAATTCCACCCGCTCGACGCTGACCTTCCCCGGCAGGACAAACCCGGATGGATAGACCGTGGGGCGCGCATGCCGCCGGATCAGGAGGGTCCGGCACTGGCCACACTCGAAATGATCGGTGGGCAGGTGGCGGGGCATGGCCGAAAGCGGGGTTTGGGCACCGCAGGTGCAAGTCATGAAGGGTTCGGAGTTCATGCCATACGCTCCAACTCGATCTCGCGGTAATTGGCCCGGACCAGGGCGGCGGCGATGGGGGCAAGGTCGGCCTCGCTCACATCGAACAAGCCCAGCCGCCCTGTAAGCGGCAGGAACGGCAGGGGGCGGGGATCGGCCAGCACGAAGCCGAACCCGCCGCCGAACCAGGGCGATTCCGACCTGTCCACGCAATCCACGATGCGGGCCGCGCCGACGATGCCGCCGCGCTCCAAATCCTCATGGCGGGGCACGTCGAGGCGCGGTGCCATGATGCCGATGTCGAGGCAAGCGCCCGTGTACTCGGCCTGGGTCAAGGTTTTCGCCGCATGGATCAGGACCGGGCCGCGATAATCGGTTTTCCAGGAGCGGTTCTCGATGTCCTTGCCGCCGTGGAGGATGGCCCAGGCCCAGGGCTGGCGGATGGAGAGGCATTTCCAGCCGGGCGAGGCCGAGACGGGCGGTTCCAGGTGTTCGATGCGGAGGGCGAAGCGGTCCCCTAACCGCTCGGCGGCGAGTTCGGCGACCACCTTGCGGTGGCAGGTCCGCACGTCCCGGCAGCCGCACAGCAATACCATGGCGTCGATGCCCGGCCAGTCCAGGATGGCCGCGAGGCTCCGTATCCCGTTGTCGGCATCGACCAGGGCTATCGGGTCGCCCTTGCGGTTGAGGTTGCCCAAGGACTTGAAGTGGGCGTAGCGCATTTTGCCGAAGCGGGCGAGCAGCCTGCCCCGCGTCCATTCGGTCGATTGGGTGGACCAGGGGAGGCGGCGAATATCCACCAGCACGGCACCGCGCTCGATCATGGCCGCGTCGAGCGTCTCGGGCGTCCAGCCCGCGCCGTAGCCTGCGGTGTAGAGGGTTTTCCCGGCCATGGCTCAAGCCTCCGCCCCGAACAGCTCGCGCTGGTCGGGATCGGTCCGCATGGCCGAGCCGGTGCCGGAGTACATGTCGAAGTTCTCGGGCAGGACGATCAGCACCTCGTCGCCGGCCCGGTCGGCCAGCAGGTGGGCGTACTCGTTCTTGCCGACCGTGAGCGAGACCTTGATCCCGTTGGACTTGAACGCCACCCCGTCCACGGAGGCCATGAAGTTGGTGCGATTCTCGCTGGCGTAGGTGCGCAGGGCCGACCGCGCCGCCTTCTCGCAGTCCTGGCGGACCCGGCCCAGCACGTCCTTCTGTTGGTCCTCGGGCGTGGCGTTCCAGGGCACCATCGCCAGCCGTAGCTGTTGGGTGGCGGCGGCGATCAACTCGCCCAGCAGGACCGAGGCGGGGAAGCGTTCGCCGCTGTCCAGGCGGTCGATCCGGCGCAGGGCTTCGACCTTGCTCCCGCCGGGCATCATGTCGGCGAGGGCGTTGGCGATGTCGCCCTGGGTCCAGCCGAGGTCCGTCAGCGCTTGGAGGTTGTTCCGTATGGCGTGCAGGGTTTCCCGGACGAGCTGCTCGGGCGTGGGCAAGCCCTGGGGCGCGGCGGGGGCCGGTTCCGGTGGGGGCTTGGGTTCGCTGGTGCCCGGCGCGGGCGCGGCTCCCTGGCCGTCCTGGGCCGGTTCATGGGCCGTGCAAACCGGCCTGTTCCCGTCGTAGCGCCATTCCTTCGGGTATTCGGGGTCCGATGCCTCGCGGGCGGCGGCGGCGCGGTAGATCGGGCACCGGTCGCCCCGGTATCGCGAACACGAACCGCACCAATCGGCCACGAAGGCGTCGAACCCGTCGCCCTTCGGGGCGAAGATCCGCACCGGCTGTCCGGCCACGGCGGCGACGAACGCGGTGCAGGTCGGGTCGCCCTGGCCGTCGTAGGTCCATTCGCGGGGATACTCGGGGTCTTCCGGGCCGAAGGCCATGGTGCGGGCCTGGATGTCGCATCCCTTCGCGCCCCACTGGCCGCACCGGAAGCAGAAGGCGCTCATGAAGGAATCGCCCTCGGTGCCGTTCGAGGGCTGGAAAATCCCGGCCTGTTCGATGTGCCGGGCTTCGATTTCGCGCATTTCCTTGATCGGGATACGCGCCTCGATGGCCTTGCGGTTCGCCGCCTTGATGCCCTTGGCTTGGAGCGCTTCCCGGAGTTGGTCGAGGCTGGCGGTTTCCAGGGCTTGGTGGAACGGCTCCTGGAGGGGCGAGCCGGTGGAAAGGGTTTTGATGAGGTCGGACATGGGGGTTCCTGCTGGGATGGAAAAAGCGGGCCGTCCCTGGCCCCGGAGGAGGAAAAAGCTAGGCGCGGTGGATGGTCGGGGTCTTGAGCAGGTCGGCCTGTTCCGGGGTGATCTGGGCGAACTCGACCGCGATCTCCCCGCTGTGGATGGCGTAGACGAAGGCCAGGGTGTGGATGGAGGCCAGTTCCGCCATGGCGTCGGCGGGGATGGCGTGGGCATGGCCGATCAGCGCCGCCTTGAGCAGTTCGGCCAGGCCGATGAAGCACGGCTCGGGGGTCTTGGGCAGGGTTCCGTTCCGCAGTTGCAGCGCCGCGGTGGCCGCCACGGAGTCCAGGGAGAATTCCGCCCGCTGGGCCGGGGTCGTGTGCTTGGGCATGGGGGTGGCTCCTAAATGGGTGGGGCGATCCGGGCCTGGATTTCCGGGACGCCCCGCGCCCACAGGCGGAAATCGCCGACCAGGGCGAGGCAGTCGTCGAGCAGGGCCGGATAGGGGTACAGGGGGAAGGTGTGGGACTCGACGACCCGGTAAGGAAGATCGTCGGGGACCTCGAAGACCCGGTAGACGAAGCGCTCGCAGCCGGTCAGGGCCAGATACAAGCGCCATTGGTAGGACGCCTCGTAGTCATCGGCCTTGAACGGGAGGCCCGTGGCCTTGAAGTCGCGGATTTCCAGCCCGTTCACGAGGTCGGCCTTGGCGTGGACATGGGTATCGCCGAGCGGGCCGGAAATCCAAAGCTCGTGCTCCCCGACAAGGTCGGATTCCTCGATGGCCGCGTCCACCGAATCCCTATCCCAGGCCAGTTGCATGGTCCTGGGGTTGCCGGTTTCGATGTACTTGTGGAGGTCGATCCCCTTCTGGATACGCACGTTCTCCGAATCCTCCCGGAAGGGCGTGGTCAGCCGCGCCACCAGTGCCTCCTGGGTGAGCAATTCATTCTGGAACCGGCGGAAGGCTTCCAGGGCGGAAACGCTGGTCTTGGCGGTGGGGTTCATGGCCGGTACTCCCTCAGGATGGATTCAGCCGCTTGCTTCGCCCTGGCGCACAGGGCCGCGTCGAACCATCCGAAATGGCACTCGGCCTGTGGGATGCCCAGCCGCTCGGCCAGTAGCCGGTAGGCGGCGTCGCGGTCCATCAGGCGGCTCCGGTGCAGGGCTTCGAAGGGCGCTTTCGCCGATTTCCGCGCCTCGCGGGTCTCCCGGTCCGCCAGGGTGCCCAGCGGGATGTGGGTGAACGGGTGCATCCCGACGTGGGCGTCGCACGGGCGGCAGAGGTAGGCCCATGGCCAGTCGCCGTACTCGCGCCCGTAGATTTCCCGGTGGTTCACGATCCCGACCGGCCCGCCGCAATAGGGGCACCGTTCCGGGACCGGCAGGGGGTTGGACACCCGCGCCGTGGCCGTCCGGCTCGGATTCCAGGGGGTTTTCTTCGCCGGGGCGTTCATGGGGTTTCCTCCCTCCTGGCTTGGGCGAGGGCGGCGCGGGCCATATTTGCGGCGAGGCAGAGCGGGTGATTGGGCCGGACCGCGACCATGCCGTTTTCGCCTTTAGGCATTGCCCAATCGCCTATTTCGAGGATCACTTTTTCCAAGGCTTCCAGCAGCGCGTCGCGGTCGGCCCTGAGCTTGGCGATGGCCCGTAGGATGGCCTCGTTATCCGGCTCGCAGCCAAGCTCGGCGGCGGTGTCCGCGATGGCTTGGTTGAGGGTTTCGATGACGGCCTGGACGTTCATGCCGCCTCCCGCTGCTCGGCCTTGGCCTGGAACGCCTTGGCGTCCTTGTCGTAAGCCAGCCCTTGTTCCTCGGCGGCTTTCTTGAGCGCGGTCCAGGCTTGCAGGGACAGCGGCTTGCCCAGGGACGCGGCCTCCTCGATCAGGGCGTTCCAAACGTCCAGTTCCCCGGCGTTCTTGGCGAACTCGATCTGGCCTCGGAACCCGGCCAGCTTGTCCACCGCCTCCTTCTGGCGCTGGGCGATGCCGCCCAGCGCGGCCTTCATCCGGGCCATGATCCCGGCGAACCACTCGGGGTCGGCGGCGAAGTCGGGCACGGCCAGCGGCGGGAAACCGGCGCTGTTCTTGCCGATCCATTGGGCGGTGGGGTTGAAGTCGAGGACGGTGTTGCGCCCGTCCAGCTTGGCGACGTAGCCCACGAAGTCGGCCGCCTTGACGATCTCGTGGTAGGAGCCGCCGGTGATGTCGGGGCGGATGATGCGCTGGTCGCCGTCCTTCTCCTCCTTGTCGTGGCAGATGAGGATGACGTCCAGGCCGAAGGTGTTGACCTTGCGCAGCCAGGACACGAAGTCGTCCTTGAGCCGCCCGAAGCCTTGCAGGGTCAGCCCGCCGCTGGGGCGCTTGAGTTGTATCTTGCCCTCGGTGGACGGCATCGCCGCCGCCAGGAAGTCGAGGGCGCGGCCGGCGGTGTCCACCACCAGGGTGGAATAGCCGGCGAGGTCGTCGCGGGTCATGTGGGCCACATCGGCCCAGGATTCGACCTGGACGGTGTCGGGGCGGAAGGCGGAACGGTGGGAGCCGCGGTCGAAGTCGAGCAGCAGGGGGCGGGCGGCGGTGCCGCCGATGCTGGTCTTGCCCGCGCCGGGCTGGCCGTACAGGCAGACGATGGCGGTAAGGACGGCCAGCGGCTCGGCGGCTTTGGTGATTCTCTTCAAGGCCATGGGAATGCGCTCCTGAATGATGGGAAATGGGGGGTGGATAGCGGCGTCCCTGCCGGTTCGTCCTGGGTTTCGTGTTGTTGGGCTTGCCCCGTCCGGGGCCGGTATCGGGGGATACCCGCGCCGCCCGCTCCGATGGAACGGGCGACCGGCTATCTCCAAAAGGTCTTGCGGAGCCGCGCCCGCTCGGGGCGGGTGATCCGCCTGCGGTAGGTCCGGGTCATCGCGCCGCCCTCGCCTTCGCCATGATTTCGGTTTCCACCCCGGCCACGATCCGTCTGGCGTTCCAGAGGGCGGTTTCCAGTTCGTGGGCCTTGAGTTCCCAGTGCAGGGCTTGGCGGCGGGCGCCCTCGTATTCCGCCTCGGCGGTTTTGAGGCGTTGCCGGCACAGCCACAGCTTGAATCGTCCGGCGATGCTCATGCCGCCTTCCTCCCGTGTCCTGCCGCCGCTTCCGCCAGCATCCGGTCGAACGCCATTTCCTCCCGCACCTTCTCCATGGCGGCGTCGATGTCGGCCTGGGCCTGAATGCCTGCGGCCCGCGCCTTGAGGTTGTCGAGGGTGGCCTTGAGGCTTCCCAGCACGAACGGCCAATCGGCGTCCGCTTCGTCGGTGTCGGCCACCGCATCGACGGCCTTGTCCAGGCGGGCCTTGAACTCGTCGGCTTCGTCCTGGGGCAGCAGGGCCAGGGCCGCGGCCATCGTCATGCCCTGCCTGTAGTGGGCTTGGGCTTCCTCGAATCGCGCTTGCCGGGAGCGCGGCAGGCCATCCGGCCCGCGCATCATGTACTCGGTCATCAGGGCCAATTCGGCCCGGTGTGTGAAGGGGGTTGCCATGGTTGTGCCTCCTGGGAAAAAAGGGCGGGGGGTCGCCCCGCCCGAGGGAGCGCACTTCAGGCGGCGACCGCGATGCGGTGCCACTCCGAGGTGTTCAGGGTGAGGAGCCGCCCGCCGATCTGCTGGAGCTCGACCGCCCGGTCGTAGCCCACGGCGTCGTCGTTGGCGAGGTGGGTGATGGCGTTGAGCATTCCCCAGCGGCTGTAGTCGCCGTCGCGGATGAGGCGTTCGAGGATGGATTCGCCCTCGCCCTGGGTGATGGGCACCGCCTTCTGCAAGACCTCGACCGCCTTGACGGGCTTTTCGATGCGCGGCCCTTCGGTGGCCTCGCGCATCCGGGCCAGCAGGTTCCCGAAGCTGGCGGCGTTCATGGAATCGCGCACCGCGTCGCGCATCTTGAGGGCCAGGGCGCGGTCGTCGGCGGCGAGGGTGTCGTCCTGGAAGATCGAGGCGTCCTCCCCGTTGGATTCGACGCGCCGACCGACGTGGTTCCGGCGGATGCCCCCGGTCTCGGCGATCATCCCGTTGGTGCAGACCAGCCGGTAGACCAGGGGCCGGACCTGGAACGCGCCCAGCCCCACCTCGCTGTTGCTGATGACGATCCCGGCTTGCACCACGTCGCCCTTCTGGACTTCGCCCTCGATGCGGGGGAACAGGGCTTGGATGTAGAGGCGCAGGTCGGTGATCTCGCTGGACACGATCTCCACCGGCTGGGCGGCGTCCAGCAGTTCGGGCAGCACCGCCTCGGCGATCTGTTCGTTGTCGATCCGGCGGTAGCGGTCGGACAGGAAGGCGCGGGCGCGGTTGTCCAGGGTGCGGACCATCCGCCGGGCCGGTTCCCGTTGGAACCAGTGGTTCAGGTTGTCGGCCAGGAGGCCGGGGGCTTCGGCCAGCATCCGGTCGTAGTAGCGGCTGGGGATGCCGGCGTGCTGGCCGATCTGCTGGTGGGCCAGGGGGAGCGGGGCCGCGTAGCCCACGCCCTCGATGTGCAGGGCCACGGCGGGTTTGTCCTCCCCGACGACCTCGATCCGCATGGCGCGGGTGTCGGCCACGAGGTCTTTCTTGGCGCTGGCCCGGCGGGCGAGTTCCTGGGCCAGTTCGACGATGGATTTTCCTGGTTTCATGGTGCGCTCCGGTGGAAGGGTTGTGGTGTGGCGCGGTGGCGCCCCTCGCTGCCCCCTCGCGGGGAAGGGGCAACGGGGCGGGCCGCTAGCCCGGGAGGCCGGCCTTGTACCCGGCCACCCAGCGGGTGTTGGTGGTTTCGTTGGCCCCGGTGAACCCGGCCACGTAGCCGGAACGGAGGGAGCGGCCCGCCATCTCGGCCTCGCGGGAGGCGCGGCCTTCGGCCTTGTCGGCGGTGCCCAGTCCGTAGCCCTGGAACCAGTCGGCGTCGGCCTTGCCGCCCTTCCGCGCGGCGGCGAAACCGCGCTTGTAGGGGGCGGAGTCCTCGATGGCCTTGGCGGCGGCGGGGGTGGGCGCTTGGCGGGGCGTGGCGGGCGTTTCTGCCGCCTTGGCTTGGGTGGCGGCCTTGGGGGCCGGTTGTGGGGCCGGGCGGGAAACCGGGGCGGCTTCCAGCTTTCCGATGCGGGCCTCGGCGGCGGCGAGCCGGTCGGCCAGCTTGACCGCTTGCTCGACCAGGAACTGGTGGGCGGCCAGCAGTTCATCGAAGTTCAGGGGGGCGGGCTGGGCGGGTTCGGCCTGTACCGGCATGGCGGCCAGCCGTTCTTGCAACTTGGCCTCGGTGGCCTGCCTGGACTGGGCGGCGTTCCAGCCTTCCATGTAGCCCTCGTTGAACACCGGCATGGATTCGATCAAGTCGGGCTTCTCGTAGCCTTCCATCGCGTCGGAATAGCCCTGGCTGAAAGCCGTGGTTTGCGCCGGGGTGGGGGCCGGGGCTTCCTCAACCACCGGGGCCGGTTCGGCGGTCTTGGCTTCCTCGATGGCTTCCCAGGCATCGCCCTCGCAGGAAGGGGCGGCCTCGGGGGCGGGGGCCAAGCCGGTGTCGGCCTGTTCCTCAAGGCCGCGCAGGGAACGGGCGGCGTCGATCACGTCGCCCACCGTGGCCGCTTCCGGCAATTGGCCGGCCAGGGCGGCGAACTCGCCCTCGGTCATGTCGGAACCGTTGTAGACCGCCACCAGGGCCGGGGTTATTTCTTTCACTACCGCAGCGACAGCCTTTCGCGCCGCATCCAGGGCACTCGACAACCGGCTTAGAACGTCAAAATCCTCGTTGGAATACCCGCACACGCCGCCCCGGTCCCACCATGCCTGTGAAGCGGCCAGGGCCGGGTTTTCCGGGTCGATTTCCCGGAGTTGGGTTTCTAGAAAGGCGATATGGCCTTGATTGGCGGTTTCGGGTGCCGGGCGGGGCGGTTCGCGCATCGCCCGCGCCGCCTCGCGCTGCGCCCGGCACACCGCGCCGTGGTTCCAGCCGGAACGGTAGTCGGCCACGTCATGGGTGGGTTCGCGGCCCGCCTCGCCATCGGCGAAGCCCTCATGCCAGCGGGCCTTGCTGTGGACCGGGGCCGGGTCGGCCTTCACTTCCCCGGCCATGATGGCCAGGGTTTCTTCACGCTCCTGAGCCTCGATGTTTTCCTCGATTTCCTCGTCAGTGGGGTCGCCGCCCAGCGCTTCGTCCAGCATGACCGCGGAAGCGCCCGCCCCAACCGTTTCCTCCTGCGCGGCGGGTTCCAGCATCGGGTCGCCGCGCTTGATGATGTCCAGCGCCTTGCGGATACCGGCCATATCGTCATCGGCCCCGTGGGCGGCTTGGGCCGGGGCTTGCGGGGCCGGTTCCGGGCGCTGGGGGTGCTGCGCGTCCCAAATGGCCCGCAGGGTGTTGGTGTAGTAGAGCTTGTTGTACATGCCCTGGCTGAAATAGCCGCGGGCGAACGACTTGAATTCCTCAAAGCTCTCGATCTCGTCGATATGCGCGGCCAGCCGGTTGGCGATCAACTGCTCGGCCTGGGCAAAGGCCGCTTCCGGCGCGGTTTCCTGTTCCTGGGCCAGGGCTTGGGTCTGTTCGGCCTTGACGCGCTCCATGAGCGTGGCATGGGCCGCGATGGTGGAAGCCATGGACGGGTGGGGGGTGGCGGTGTTGGGGGTCATGGGCTGCGCTCCTGTGTCGTGGTCGGGTTCGGTGGGGATGGCGGCGGGGCCGGGGGCCGGGGCCGCGGCCTGCATTTCCAATCGCCGGGCGCGGGCTTCCAAGGCCGCCGCCGCGTCCAGGTCGGCGAGGTAGGCGCGGTAATCGTCGGCATAGCCCGCGCCGCACCGCAGTTCCGCCGCCTGCCTACGCAGTTCCGCTCCGGGTCCGTCCTGGAGGGGGGCGGCCTGGACCTGTCCGGCGCGGGCGTGGGCGCGGGCTTCGGCCCTGGCCGCATAGGCCGCTTCCACCTGTTCGGGCGTCAGCGGCGCGGGGCCGGGCTTGAGGCCGATGCGGCGCACGTCGGCGTGGGTCAGTTTGTCGGCGGGGTCGATGCAGCCGTAGGGGCGGCTGGGGGCCGGAACGGCTTCCGGGGCTTGGGCTTCGAGGGCGGCGGCTTCGGCCTGGGCTTGTATGGCCCCGGCCAACTGCCGGGCGAACCGCTTATAGGCGGCGTTCCAAGCCCGCTTGGAATCGCCGAACCGGCGGGGGTGGTTTTGGCGGTCCAGCCAGGGCTGGCCGTCGATGAGGACCACGTAGGGCTTCGCGCCGTCGCCGGCTTCGCGGCGGGAAACGGTGATGTTGCTCATGGTGCGCTCCTGGGGGTGTTTGTTCTTGGGGGGGTGCCCCGGTTGGGTGGGGGCTTGGGGCTTAATTTACCAAAATGGTAAAATAATGGTCAATACCAAATTGGTAAATTTTTTCGGGGTCGCTAAAATTTTCATCGCCCACAAAAAAGCCCGGACTGGCCGGGCTTTGGGATGAGCATAAAAAAGCCCGCTCGGGGCGGGCTGGTGGATGACGGAATGGTTGTTACCTTTTATCGTGCGGGGCTGCGCAAGGACAAGTACGGGCACACGTTGGGCTACGGGCACTCACGGCCCAATGGCCGGGTACGGCTGGACCTTCCAACCAATCGGCTCCCATAGGGTTGCTTAGGGAACAGGGATCAACTATTTTCGCTGTTTTCGCTTACCCCGGCGACTTGCGCCATAACGCGAGACCCAACCACGAAAATGAGTGATCGCATCATGACAAGGCAGACGATTGAACGGAAAATCGCCCGCCTCCGGGCCGGAAAACAGCCCAGAGTTCTCGACTTGTTCGCCGGTTGCGGCGGACTTTCCCTCGGCTTCGAGGCCGCTGGATTTGAACTCGCCGCCGCCGTCGAATTCGACCCCGACGCGGCCCGCTCCCACGGTTTGAACTTTCACCCCGGCAAGGAAGCCCACAGCCAAGCCCGCGATATCCTTACCACCCACCCGGAAGACTTAGCCCGTGAACTGGGCCTGGGTCCAGTCGCCGAGGCTATCGATGTGATTGTCGGCGGTCCCCCCTGCCAAGCATTCGCCCGCGTCGGTCGCCCCAAACTGCGGGAAATCGACGCCCACCCCCAGGCTTTCAAGCATGACCCACGGGCACGCCTCTACCTGGAATACCTCAGCTATGTGGAAGCCTTCCAGCCCCTGGTCGTGCTAGTGGAAAACGTCCCGGACGTGCTAAACCATGGCGGACAAAATATTGCCGAGGAAATCTGCGAAGTCTTGGAACAGAAAGGCTATCTCTGCCGCTACACCCTGCTGAACGCCGCGTTTTATGGAGTGCCCCAGACGCGGCAAAGAATGTTCTTGATCGCGTACCGGGGCGAAATCGCCGACCGGGTGGTTTTCCCGGAATCTACCCACTGGGTTGAACTGCCACCGGGCTACGAAGGCTCACGCGCCGTAGCGCTGAAACTGCTGAACGATGGAAATATCTCCGGCGATGCCAACGATTACACAGACCCCCCGGAAGCCACTCCCGAACTGATTCCCGCCGTCACCGCTGAACAGGCGCTCGGTGACTTGCCACCGATCTATGCCCGCGACCTGCTCAAATCCGGCGAATTGCGACGGGGGGCACGCCGGTTCGATAAGCCGATGCCCTACGGTGCCCATACCAAACTATCCGCCTATGCCAGACTGATGCGGACTTGGCCAGGATTCCAAGCGCTGCCCGAAGGTCTCAAAGACCATGTCATCCGCTACCTGCCACGCGACTATGAACTGTTCGCCCGCTTGAATCCCGGCGACCAATACCCGCAAGCCTGGAAACACGCCCACGACATGCTGGCCGAAAGGGTTCAGGAACTGCGCGGTCGGGGAATCTACATCTTTGAGGGAACCCCGGAATACGAACGCCTGAAAGAGCAAATCATCCCGCCCTATGATGTCAATAAATTCCCGAACAAGTGGCGGAAAATGGAAGCCGACCAACCCGCCCGCACGCTCATGGCCCACCTGGGGAAGGATGGCTATAGCCACATCCACTACGACAGCGCCCAGGCGCGGACCATCTCGGTGCGGGAGGCCGCGAGGCTGCAATCCTTTCCCGATGGCTTCGTATTCAATGGCACCATGAACCCGGCCTTCCGGCAAATTGGGAATGCGGTGCCGCCGCTTATGGCCAAGGCGCTCGCGACAACAATCATCAAACAAATCAGAGAGGGAGTAAGGGCAGGTGAAACGGAAACTTGTCCTAAAGCGGCTGTCTGCGTCTGACTTGACGCTATTTGAATACCACTACAGGAATACCAGCGGAGCCAAACAGAAAGCGATCAACATGGACGCGGCGGTGTTCGTCAACGTCTTGTTTCCAACCCTACCGGGAAGGATCGACGCCATCCGGGATCGCGTCAAAATTACGCTGGAGGTCTATGGTCCCGGCGAGGCGGGGATTCACAGCATCACCCGGAAAATCCTCAAGCAGCAAAAGAACTGGCGCTTGAACGGCGAATTGATCGTCAATCCGCCAGAGGAGCCGGGCCGCTATGACCCTTTGCAAAAGGGTGATTATGCAATCCTGGATTTCGTTGGCGACCCGGAACCCCACACGGCCAGGATGTATTTGGTAGCGCGGGCCTTGCCACAGGATGCCGCGCTCCATGCCGCCCTTGATGCGAAATACGGAGCCGCCTTTTCTCCCAGGAAAGGGATGGAACCCATCGACCTGGAGGATTTGGCCCAACTCCTAGGCGGATTAAGCCTGCCGGAAGGCCATCCCGTCTTGGACTTTATCGATTCCGACACGCTTGAGGACGCGGCCCAAGGCGGCGTGGAAGCGCTGCGGAAACTACGCAAACGGCGGAAAGCCCGTGGCGTGAGCCGGGAGGAATTTGGAAGGGCGAAACGGGCAGCCGAGCAAGTGGGCCGATTGGGGGAAGAAATACTCAATGGCTGGCTGGAAACGGAGCAACATGCAGGCAGGATACAGGGCTACCGTTGGGAATCGGATGCCAATGCCATCGCGCCCTATGACTTCGTGCTGGTGGAGGACGGCGCTGATATCCGCAGGATCGATGCGAAATCCACTACCGGCGATTTCAAAAATCCTATCCATGTTTCGCTGGCGGAACTTTTTGAGATGGCCGAGGGTGGGTTGCCTTACGACCTATACCGGCTTTATTCGGTTAGCGAGAACTCGGCGCGATTGCGGATCGCAAAAGGCCTACGGGAAACCGCAGCCCGGATATTGGAGCCTTTCAGGAGGTTGCCTAGCGGAGTAACAGTGGATGGGGTGTCCATAGCCCCGGAAACCTTGGGCTTTGGCGAGGAAATCATCATCAGCTTTTCAGCCAATGACGAAGGGATCGATGAATAGCAAAACTTCCGCTGACCTGACCGAACGGGCCGACTCTGGATAGCAAACTGGCCTGAACGACTGACCCCGACTTGACCGGGAAGCTCTCCGCCTCATCTTTTTCCAAGCCCAATGAGGGTAAGCCAGAGGGCGAGAATCCCCCGCAAACGAAAAAGGCCCCCCTTTTGAAAGGAAGAAGCCTTTGGAGAATAGGGTGTCACGGATTGGCTGATAATAGCGTTTTTATCGATTTGTCAATGTAAATACTTCACAGAAAAAAGCGTGACAGGGTTGGCACAATATACAGGATTATGCCACTACTCCCGTCATACGCCGCTTCTTGTCGGAAGTTGGCTGTTCAATTACTTCTTTGGTGTTTTTCTGTTCAATTCCATCAACAAACCGCACCACACTGTCAACCTTTCCGTCCTCCATCTTCATGGTGGCAGTAATAATGTTGCGCATTTTCCCCCTCTTGCCCAGTGGCAAGATTTCTTCCGGTAAAGAGGATAGGAATTCGTCCAACCGCTGAGCAAGGTCTTCTTCACTAGAGCCTAATTGCTTCTGCTGCGTAGATGGTGAGGTTGTTTTCTTTTTTCTGCCGCGTTTACTGCCCCTCTTGTCAGCATCCCGATCAAGGATATCGGCTGCGGCCTGTTCGTCCCATATTTCTGGGTGCGGGATATCCAACCAACCATCCCCCACCTCGAAGGCGTCGGTTATTTGTTTCGCGATGCCATGGCCGATGTTGCGCGTCGGTTTTTGCCCAATGATATGAGCCACCTGGGCATCCGACTTCCGTAATTTTTCAGCAAAGGCACGCTTACTGCCGCACCTGTGGGCGGCCAGATGTCGGGCGTTCAGCCATCTTATCTTCGTGATATCCATCTTCATAATTTGCGCTTCCTTACCTTTAAGGTAAATGAGCAAATTGGTAAAAAAATCCCTTGCGTGTCTTTTACCATTTTGGTAAAAAATACAGCCATGGACTTCAAAAACTTCATTTCAGGGCTTACGCCCACCGAGCTTGACGAGTACGCATGTAGGGCGGGCACAACCGCCCTCTACATACGCACTCATTTGGTTAAGCCCCGCAAAATCCCGCGCCCCCCCTTGATGCAAGGGTTGCTTGCTGCCAGCGATGGCGTTCTCACCGGCGCGGATTTAATGGCCCACTTCAATATTTTGGGAGAGAAGAATCAGGCTTCCGAGGCAACCCCGCCCGAGGACCGACGAACAAACCCCTCGAACGCCGCCAGCCAAAAAACCGGGGAGGCAGGCGGCAGCACGACCCGAAGGACCGCCCCGACCGCAGGAAGCGGTGAAGTAATCGAGCGGGCCGCATGAACACCGTTTCCCCTCCGGGAAACAACCCACGCCGGGTTTCGGCCCGGCGGTCTTTTCAACCCTGAAGGATCGGTTATGTCCAGACCCCCCATACCAGACCCGGAAAAGCACCAATACGAACTGTTCGTGAAAGTCCAGGAAGCGGATTGGCTGATTATCAACGGCATCGCCAAAAAGAAGGGGATACCCCGGAACGTGGTCGCCAGGGCGCTGATAAGGAAGGCGCTCACCGGCACCATGTCCACTGTGGACAAAATCCTAGACGACGCGCTGTCGGCATAACCAGAGGCTAAAAACATGGCCTCCGGAATCGACGAAAGCCGCGAGAGGGCGGTGGGTATCACCCTCGATGCTGTCGATATGGAGTTGTTAACAGCTAAAAACCGGAACAAAAGCCCCGAGGAACTGGCGGCGGAACTGCTCGGCCAAGCCTGCCAGGAAATCGCGGACAGGATTTTCGATGACGAGATCGGACCGAGGCACTGAAGGGGTGCCGTGGCGAAAAAAAGCCCCGGAAGGAGGGTATCCCGCCGGGGCTAAAACTC
Organism: Methylomagnum ishizawai; assembly: GCF_019670005.1. NCBI lineage: Bacteria > Pseudomonadati > Pseudomonadota > Gammaproteobacteria > Methylococcales > Methylococcaceae > Methylomagnum > Methylomagnum ishizawai. The sequence continues at coordinate 342,893 of NZ_AP019783.1, forward strand.
AAGGTGATAATAGTATGAAGGCGAAAACGACGGAAATCAATGGCGGGGAATCGATCCCGCCGCCCGGCATAGCCCGGTGCCCGTGGTGCCGGGGCCATCATCCAGAATCCGCCATCGTCGATGGGGTCTGCCCGGATTGCCGGAAATGGGGCGCGGTGCTTCCGCCGTCCGCCCGCGAAATCGTCCTGGCCGGGCCGGTGACGATCCGGGTATCGGGGGATTTGACCGTGGTCGGGATAACCATGGACGGGGGGCGGCCATGAGTATCCTCGAATACCTGGACCGGCCCATAGCCTTCCATCGGTGCTTCGTCACCATAACCGGCTCGATTACCGCCAGCCTCATGCTTTCCCAGGCGCTGTACTGGCAGAAGCGTACCCAGGAAACCGATGAATGGTTTTTCAAGAGCCGCGAGGAATGGACCGAGGAAACCGGCCTGTCCCGCACCGAGCAAGAGACGGCCAGGGCGAAGCTCAAAAGCCTGGACTTGCTGCAAGAGGAACTCCGGGGGCTTCCGGCCCGGATGTACTACCGGGCAAACGTGGCCCGGCTGGAAGCGTTGCTGTGCCAACAAGTTGGCGGGAAACCTGCCAACACTGAGGCGGGAAACCTGCCAACAGGTAGGCAGAAAAGTCGCCAACATTTAAAGGAAACAGAGACTACTACAGAGACTACGCAGAGAGATATCCCCCCACCCCCTTCGGGCAAGCCACGGAACCCCCCCGGCCAACCCATCGAACTCCCTGCCTGGCTGCCCCAAGCCGCATGGGCCGAATTCCGCCAGCACCGGAAGGAAATCCGCAGCCCCCTCACGCCCCTGGCCGAAAGCAAGGCCATCCAGAAACTCGACGAACTGCGCCGGCAGGGCCACGACCCGGTGAAGGTCATCGACCAGTCCATCGGCAACGGCTGGACCGGCCTGTTCCCGCTCAAGAGCGAAACCCCCCAGCGCAACCCGAGCAAGCCGGGCCGCGATGATTGGATGGAGGGCGCGGTATGAAACCCTCCGAGATTTCCGCATTGCTGGCCGAACAGGCCGAGTCCGTCGCCAAGCACCTGCTGCCGGAAGGCAAGCGCGACGGGCGGGAATGGCGCTGCGGTTCGGTCCATGGCGAACCGGGCCAAAGCCTGGGCGTCCACCTGTCCGGCCCCAAGGCCGGGGTGTGGGCCGATTTCGCGTCCGGCCAGGGCGGCGACCTGCTGGACCTGTGGATGACGGTCGGGAAAACCGACCTGCCCAAGGCCATGCGCGAAGCCGCCCGCTGGCTGGGTGTTGCCATCGACCCGCCCCGGTTCGCCAAGGGCGGGCACAGGCGAGCCTTCGTCAAGCCTTCCAAAACGCCCGTGGAGGCACAAAAGGGGTCCGCCCCTTGGGCTTGGCTTACCGAAACGCGGAAGCTGCCGGAACCGACCCTGCGGGCTTTCCGCGTGGGCGGGCATGGCCGGTCGGCGTTGTTCCCGTTTTACGACCCCGCCGGGGAACTGGCGATGGTGAAGTGGCGGGATACGGCGTGGACCAAGGAAACGGGCCGGGCCAAGTCCGGCGTGACCGAGAAGGACATGCGCCCGGCCCTGTTCGGCTGGCAAGCCATCCCACCCGGTGCCCGTTGGGTGGTCATCGCCGAGGGCGAGATCGACGCGATGTCCCTGCACGCCTACGGCGCGCCGGCGCTGTCGGTGCCGTTCGGCGGCGGGACCGGCGCGAAACAGGACTGGATCGAGCACGAGTTCGACCACCTGGAACGCTTCGACGAGGTTTTCCTGTGCCTGGATTCCGACGGGGAAGGGCGCAAGGCCACCTTGGAAATCGCCGACCGGCTGGGGCGGCACCGCTGCCGGGTGGTGGAACTCCCCGGCGGACACAAGGACGCGAACGAATGCCTCAAGGCCGGGGTGGCCGGGCGGGAAATGCTGGACGCCTTCGCCGCGGCGAAGACCCTGGACCCCGGCGAGCTGCGCCGGGCCGGGGAATTCCTGGACGGCGTGCTGGCGGCCTTCTACCCGGCCGGCGCGGCGGAAATCGGTTTCTCCCTGCCCTGGCCCAAATGCCCGACCCTGCTGTTCCGGCCCGGCGAGGTGAGCTTGATCGCCGGGGTGAACGGCCACGGCAAATCGGAAGGCGTGGGCCACCTCGCCGTCGACATCATGCGGCAGGGGGCCCGCGTCTGCGTGGCGTCCATGGAGTTCAAGCCCGCCCGCTGGATCGCCCGCATCGTGCGCCAGATTTCCGGCCTGGATACCCCATCGGCCGATTACGTCCGCGCCATCATGACGTGGCTGGACGCCCGGTTATGGGCCTTCGACGTGGTGGGGGCGGCAAAGCACAAGGAAATGCTCAGGGTGTTCGCCTACGCCCGCCAGCGCTACGGCGTCCGGCTGTTCGTCATCGACAACATGAGCAAGCTGGACATCGGGCTGGAGGACTACGACGGGCAGCGGGCCTTCGTCGAATCGCTGTGCGGCTTCGCCAAGGCCCACGACGCGCATGTGTTCCTCGTGGCCCATGTCCGCAAGGGCGAGGACGACGGCAAGCCGGGCGGCAAGTTCGATGTGAAGGGGTCCGGGGCCATCACCGACTTGGTGGACACGGTGCTGATCTGGTGGCGGAACCGGAAGAAGGAAGAGCGGTTGAAGCGCTCCGACCTGTCGGACGCCGAGCGCCAGGAATTGGAGGAAAAGCCCGACGCCCTGTGCGTGTGCGAGAAGCAGCGCAACGGGGAGGACGAACCGCGGATAGCCCTGTGGTTCCACAGGCCCAGCCATCAATTCCTGCCGTTCCGCAATTCCAAGCCGGTCGAGTACGTGCCGTTTTCCACCAGGGAACCGGCTGCCGAAGCAGAGGGGGGGTGGTAGCCATGGCCGCGAAAAAAACCTACCAGGAATTCCTCCGGGGCAAGATCAGGCTGGCCGAGTTCGGCGGCTTCGACGTGGCCCCGTCGGAAATCAATCCCATCCTGAAACCCCACCAGCGCGACATCGTGCGGTGGGCGGTGAAAGGCGGACAGCGGGCCGTGTTCGCCGCGTTCGGCCTGGGCAAGTCGGTCATCCAGATCGAAGTCCTGCGCCTCGTCAAGGCCAAGGTCGGCGGCACCGTGCTGGTGGTCCTGCCCCTGGGCGTCCGCCAGGAGTTCCGCCGCGATGGCCAGATGCTCGGGGTGGAATTCAAGTTCATCCGCCGCAACGAGGAAATCTGGCCGGACGCGGACAGCGGGTTCTACCTGACCAACTACGAGAGCATCCGGGACGGGAAGCTCGATCCGAACCGGTTCACCGCCGTCAGCCTGGACGAGGCGTCCGTGCTGCGTAGCTTCGGCTCCAAGACCTACCAGGAGTTCCTGCCCCTGTTCGCCCGCGTCCGCTACAAGTTCGTGGCGACGGCCACCCCCAGCCCCAACCGCTACAAGGAACTGATCCACTACGCCGGGTTCCTGGGGATCATGGACACCGGGCAGGCGCTCACGAGGTTCTTCAAAAGGGATTCCACCCAGGCGAACAACCTCACGCTCTATCCGCACAAGGAACGGGAATTCTGGCTCTGGCTCAACTCCTGGGCCGTGTTCCTGCAACGCCCCTCCGACCTGGGCTATTCCGACGAAGGCTATTCCCTACCGCCGCTCAAGGTGGTCTACCACGAGGTGCCCGCCGGCGACCTGGTGGGCCACGAGCGCGACGGCCAGGGCTTGCTGTTCCCCGACGCGGCCATGGGCCTCAAGGAAGCCGCCGGCGAAAAGCGGGATTCCGTCGAGGCCCGGATCGCCCGGATGGTGGACATCCTCAAGGCCGACCCCGGCTCCCACTACATCCTCTGGCACCACCTGGAAGCCGAGCGCCGCGCCATCAAGGCGGCATGGCCGGAAGCCACCGAGGTCTACGGCACGCTGGACCTGGACGAGCGGGAGCGGCGGGTGGTGGCGTTCTCGGAGGGCCGCGTCAAGTACCTGGCCACCAAGGAGGAAATCTCCGGTTCCGGCTGCAATTTCCAACGGCATTGCCACAAGGCGATATTCACCAGCATCGGGTACCGGTTCAACGACTTCATCCAGGCCATCCACCGGATATACCGGTTCCTCCAGACGGAAGCATGTGAAATCCACATCATCCACACTGAGGCGGAACGGGAAATCCTGCGGTCGTTGCAGGAGAAGTGGACCCAGCACAACGAATTGGCGGCGAATATGAGCGACATCATCCAAGAACACGGATTGAACACCCTATCCATCGCGGACACCCTGGCCCGGACCATCGGCGTCGAGCGGGTGGAGGTTTCCGGCAAGCACGGGCGTTTCCGGGTGGCGAACAACGATTGCGTGGACGAGGCCCGGCGCGTGGAGGAAAACTCCGTGGGCCTGATCGTCACCAGCATCCCCTTCGCCAACCACTACGAATACACCCCGACCTACGAGGATTTCGGGCACACCGAGGACAACGCCCATTTCTGGGAGCAAATGGATTTCCTCACGCCGGAGCTGCTGCGCATCCTGCAACCGGGGCGGCTGTACTGCTGCCATGTGAAGGACCGCATCCTGTTCGGCAACGTCACCGGCCAGGGCGTGCCCACGGTGTCGCCGTTCCATGCCGAGGCGATATTCCATGGCATCCGGCACGGGTTCCAATACCTGGGCATGATCACCGTCGTCACCGACGTGGTGCGCGAGAACAACCAGACCTACCGCCTGGGCTGGTCGGAGCAGTGCAAGGACGGCACCAAGATGGGCGTGGGTTCCCCCGAGTACATCCTGCTGTTCCGCAAGCCCCAGACCGACCGCTCCAAAGGCTACGCCGATGTGCCGGTGCAGAAATCCAAAGACGCCTACACCCGCGCCCGCTGGCAGGTGGACGCCCATGCGCTGTGGCGGTCCCGTGGCGACCGGCCTTTGACCGCCGATGATCTGGCGGGCATGGGGCCGGACAGGCTGGCGAAGGCCTTCACCCGGTTCAGCCTGGAACACGTCTACGACTACGAGTTCCACGTCCGCATCGGCGAGGAACTCGAAGCCCGCGGCGCGTTGCCGTCCAGCTTCATGAGCCTCGCCCCCGGTTCCGGCCATCCCGCCGTCTGGCACGACATCAACCGGATGCGGACCCTCAACGGCAACCAGTCGGCGAAGGGCTTGCAGAACCATGTCTGTCCCCTGCAATTCGACATCGTGGAGCGCCTAATCGAGCGCTACAGCAACCGGGACGAACGGGTCTACGACCCGTTCGGCGGGCTGATGACCGTGCCCTACTGCGCCGTGAAGATGGGCAGGCGGGGCGGGGCGTCGGAACTCAACCCGGCCTATTTCCTGGACGGCCTGCAATACCTGCAAGCGGCGGAACGGGACCACGCCATGCCCACGCTATTCGACCTGCTGGAAGCGGAGGCCGCATGAACGGCGAGCGCCAATTCGTGATCACGCGGGAATGGGCGGAGACGTACAAAACCCCGGCGGGTGGTTGGACCAAGGCCCAGCTTGCCGCCATCGGGGTTGCATGGCCCCCTCCCAGAGGTTGGCTCAAGGAAGTGGTAGGCATGGCTATCGACGAAGCCGCCCGCCACGCATTCGAGGAGGGTTGCCGATGAGCCGCGCCCTTTTCGTTCTGCAACCCGCGCCCCATCCAGCCCGCGCCCGCGCCCTGGAAGCCGTCCGCACCGCCCCCGAGGGCTACGTGGTCGAGGTCAGGCAGAAGACCCGGAGCCTGGAACAGAACGCCCTCATGTGGTCGATGCTGGCCGAAATCTCCCAGCGGGTGTGTTGGCATGGCGAATGGCTGACGGCGGAAAACTGGAAGGACGTGTTCACCGCCGCCCTCAAGCGCGAGAAGGTCGTGCCCGGCATCGGCGGCGGGTTCGTGGTGCTGGGCCAGCACACCAGCCGCATGACCCGGCGGGAGATGGGCGACCTGATCGAACTCATGCACGCCTTCGCCGCCGAGCAAGGCGTCGCGTTCCCCTGGGAAACACCGCCCAGGCCCATGCCGGACGCCCGCGACGGGGAGGTGCCACGGTGAAGTTCCTTTCCGTGTGTTCCGGCATCGAGGCCGCGTCGGCCGCTTGGCGTCCGCTGGGCTGGGAGGCGCTGGCCTATGCCGAGATCGAACCCTTCCCGTGCGCCGTGCTGGCCCACCACTACCCCGATGTCCCCAACCGGGGCGACATGGCCCGGTTCCAGGAGTGGCCCGATGCCCGACCAGATGTCCTTGTGGGGGGAACCCCCTGCCAATCCTTCTCCGTCGCCGGCCTCCGAGCGGGCCTGGACGATCCGCGTGGTCAACTCATGCTGGCCTACGGTGCGGTTGCTCGCCAATACCGCCCCCGCTGGCTGGTTTGGGAGAACGTCCCCGGCGTCCTGTCGAGCCACGGGGGACGGGATTTTGGAACCTTCCTCGGGATGTTGGCGGAACTCGGGTATGGGTTCGCCTACCGGGTTCTTGACGCTCAATACTTCGGAGTTCCCCAGCGCCGCCGCCGTGTGTTCGTTGTCGGCCGTCTTGGAGACTGGCGACGTGCCGCGGCGGTACTTTTTGAGCGCCACGGCCTGCAAGGGCATCCTCCGCCGCGCCGCGAACCGGGGGAAGGCGTTGCCGGAACCCTTGCAAGCCGCCCTACGGGCGGTGGCGGACTCGGAACCGACTTCGACCTAGGCGGTGGCTTGGTATCTGGGACGCTTACCGCGAGCTATGGCAATTCAACGGGTCGCGACATGGCCGAAATGCCGGGCGCGTTGGTAGCCCGGCCATTGACCGCACACCAACGGCGCATGGACGGCACGGTAGAAACCTTCGTCGCCCATTCCCTCCGCGCCGAAGGTTTTGACGCCAGCGAGGACGGCACGGGACGGGGCACGCCCCTGGTGCCGATGGCCTACCGCACCTCGCCGAATTGCGGAGCCTGGGACACCGGGGACCGCGTGGACGCGCTGACCACGGGCACCGATCCGGCTTCCCATGTGCTGGCCTTCCAGGAACGGGGGCGGAAGGGCGGCCGTTCCCTGGAAATCATGGGCGACATCCATCCGGCCTTGCTCGCGCCGGACGGCGGCGGCCGAGGCGGCGAACGGAACATCCTGGCCGGGACCGGCGTGCGCCGCCTCACGCCCCGCGAATGCGAGCGCCTGCAAGGCTTCCCCGACGACTACACCCGCGTCCCCTACCGGGGCAAACCAGCCGCCGACGGCCCGCGCTACAAGGCGCTGGGGAACGCCATGGCCGTGCCCGTCATGCGCTGGATCGGCGAACGCATCCAGGCGGTGGAGGCGATGGGACGCCCGGCCGACGCACCACGGCCCATGGCCCGGCGCAAGGGCCACGCAACCTCGAAACCTTGACATCCCGATGGAGGACACCATGAGCAACGCAACCATAGAAACCCCTTTCCAGGACGCCTTCCGCGAGGTCGTCGGCATCGAGGGCCGGTACAGCGACAACCCGGCGGATTCCGGCGGCGAGACCATGTGGGGCATCACGGCGGCGACGGCCAGGGCGGCGGGCTACGCCGGCCCCATGCGGTCGATGCCGCCGGCCGAGGCCCGGCGCATCTACAAGGCCGGGTTCTGGGACCGGCTGGGCCTGGACGCCATCGCCGCCGTCTCGGCGCACGTGGCCCGCGAGGTGTTCGAGCAGGGCGTGAACATGGGCCTGGACCGGGCCGGGCGCAACCTCCAGACCGTGCTGAACGTGCTGAACCGGGCCGGGAGCGACTACCCCGACCTCGCGGTGGACGGCAGGGTCGGCCCGGCCACCGTGCGGGCCGTGTCCGAGCTGCGGCGGACGCGGGGGGCGGACGGCATCGCGGCGTTGATCCGCGGCCTCAACGCGCAGCAGGGGGCGTTCTACATCGATCTGGCATCGCGCCGCGGGAAGGACGAGGCGTTCGTCATGGGCTGGCTCCTGAACCGGGTGGCGGCGTGAGGGCGTCCCATCCCGGCGGGAACGCCCTGCGGGCCGGGCACGCGCCCCGGCCCAAACCCCGCGACCGCGAACACCGGGAACAGGCCGCGCTGTTCGGGTGGGTGGAACTCGCCAAGGCCCGCCATCCCGGCCTGGGCCTGCTGTTCGCCATCCCCAACGGCGGCGACCGCCACCCCGCCGTGGCCGCGAAGCTCGGGGCCGAAGGCGTCCGGGCCGGCGTGCCCGACCTGTGCCTCCCGGTCCCGCGCGGCGGGTTCCATGGCCTGTGGATCGAACTCAAGGCACCCCAGGGGCCGGGGGCGCGGCCCGGTGCCTTGGAACCCGGACAACTCGACTGGCTCGACGCCCTCAACGCCCATGGCTACAAGGCCGTGGCCCGCTGGGGCTGGGAGGCCGCGCGGAACACCCTCATCGACTACCTGGAAGGCAAACCATGACCCAGACCAAGACCCAAGCCAAGCCCACGGCCACCCTGCGCCCCATCGCCGAACTGGCCCCCCACGGGGATAACCCCCGCATCCACCCGGAGGAACAGATCGCCAAGCTGGCCGCGATGATCGACCGGGTGGGGTTCGTCGGCGTCGTCGCCGTCCGGGATGGCGTCATCGCCAAGGGCCACGGCACCCTCGCGGCCTGCCGGCGCTTGCTGGCCGAGGGCAAGGATATCCACCCGGCCCCCGGCAGGGAGCGCGGCGCCCCGCCGTTCCCGAGGGGCCAGCTGCCGGTGCAGGACTGCACCGGCTGGACCGACGCCGAGTTCCGGGCCTTCGTGGCCGCCGACAACCAGCTCGGCCTGCTGTCGGGCTGGGACGATGACCTGTTGCGGCTCAACCTGGACGGCCTGGAACTGGACGGGTTCGATTTGGGGGACATCGGCTTTTCCGGCGACGAGCTGGAACGGCTGCTGGCGCTCCCCGATAGGGCCACGCCACCCGAACCGGGCTTCCAGCCCGCCCTGGACCCCGGCACCGACCACCGCCAAGTCACCGACGCCGAGGTGGACCGCGCCCAGGCCCGCGCCGATGGCCGGTTCTCCGGCGGGGACGCCCGCCGGAAGGCCGAACTGCTCTGCCCGAACTGCGCCGAATCCTTCCACATGAACGCCGACGACCTCGCCCTGATCCTGAGGGACGCCCAATGAACCAGCCCATCCCCTTCGACCTGTTCCAGGCCACCGCCGGGGCGCTCACGGCCCGGCAATACACCTACGCCCGCACCATGCCCCATTGCCCGAACTGGTACACCCTGCGCAAGGACTGGCCCGACGACGGCGAGTTCGTCCGGGTGGTGGAGGCCATGCGCCGCTACGGCTACCCCGAGCGGTATGGCAGGAAGACCTTCACCCGCTTCGACGTGAACGGGTTCAAGTACTGGACCATGGGCGACCCCATCGAGACCACGATCCTCATCAACCGCGCCTACATCGAGGCCGGATCGCCCTACGACACCCTGGCCCACGACTACGACGACCTGTTCGCCGCCCCGGACGCGGCCCGCGAGAACCGCGCCCTGGCCGATTTGCTGCCCGACCTGCGGAACCGCAAGGTGCTGGACATCGGCTGCGGGACAGGGCTGCTGGCCGAACTGAAACCCCTGGGCGGGTACACCGGCCTCGACCCCTCCGGGCTGATGCTGGCGAAGTTCCGGGCCAAGGCCCCGCATTTGGCCAAGGGGCTGGTCCATGCCGGCTTCGAGGCGTTCCACACCCCGGAACGGTTCGACTTCGCGGTCGCGCTGTTCGGCTCGCCGTCCTACATCGACCCCGGCCACCTGGGCAAGGTCAAGGACCTGCTGGCACCGGGCGGCGAATACTTCCTGATGTTCTACCGGCCCGGCTACGTCCCCGCCACCCACGTCCCGATGGGCGGCGGCGTGCCCTGGCATGGCCACAACCACGAAACCATCGACGGCGAGCGCCTGGACTTCGGGAACTATGTGATTGTCAGGGGACGGGCGTGAGGATCTACCAGAACCGCACCGTCTGGAAGGCCGCGCTGGACCGGTTCCGCTGGCTGTACGACGAGTTCGGGAACATCGTCGTCAACTTCAGCGGCGGCAAGGATTCGACGGTATGCCTCAACCTGGCCTTGATGGTGGCGGAGGAAAAGGGGCGGCTGCCGGTGGACGTGCTGTTCATCGACCAGGAGGCCGAATGGCGCACCGTCATGGCCGACCCCCGCGTCAACCCGCTCTGGCTCCAGGTGCCGTTCAAGATCTTCAACGCCACCAGCACCCTCGAACCGTGGCTGCATTGCTGGGAGCCGGGCCGGGAATGGGTCCGGGAAAAGGAACCCATCAGCATCAAGGACAACCGGTTCGGCGTGGACCGCTTCGGCGGGATGTTCAACGCCTTCGCCGACCACCACTTCCAGGGCGGCCCCTACATCAACATCGCCGGGGTGCGCTGCGAGGAATCCCCGGCCCGCGCCCTGGGGCTGACCTCCTACGCCACCTACAAGCACATCACCTGGGGCAAGAAGGAAAACGCCCGGAAGCACCAATATACGATGTATCCCCTCTACGACTGGAGCTATACCGATATTTGGAAGGCCATCCACGACAACGGCTGGGCGTATTGCCGGATCTACGACTACATGTGCATGTATGGCGTTCCCATCATGGAGATGCGGGTTTCCAACGTCCACCACGAAACCGCCGTCAAGACCCTCTACTACCTCCAGGAAATCGAGCAGGACACCTGGAACCGGATCACGGCCAGGATCGGCGGCCTGAACACCGCGAAAACCCTCCGCGAGGATTTCATGGCCCCCAAGGCACTGCCGTGGATGTTCCGGGATTGGCGGGAATACCGGGAACACCTGCTGGAAAACCTGATCGCCGACCCGGATATCAAGGCCACCTTCCGCAAGGAATTCGACAACGCCGACAAGCTGTTCGACCGGGAAATCCATGACGCGCTGTGGAAATACCACGTCGGGATGGTCTTGAAGAACAACCACCACCCCGAGGCCATGCGGCTATTCCAGGCCTCGCACGGGCAATACACGCAGGGCAGCCACCACAAAGCCAGGAAACGCCGTGAGAAACCACCCGATCCATTTGCAATTGCGTGAATACGTCGAAGCGGCCCCCGACCGCATGGCGGCCATCGCCGAACTCAGGGCCATCCTGCACGGGCTGTCGGGCATCGCCCACCCCATCGATTGGGTGCGCTGGATACCCATCGACAAGGTTTCGCCCAACGACTACAACCCCAACAGCGTGGCCCACAAGGAGATGGGCCTGCTCCACACCTCGATCAGCCACGACGGCTACACCCAACCGGTCGTGGTCATCTGGAATCCCGACCGGGATCGGTTCGAGATCGTGGACGGCTTCCACCGCTACTACACGATGAAGACCCACCCGGACATCCACGCCACCACGGGCGGGCTGCTGCCGTGCGTGGTCATCGACAAGGACATCAACGACCGCATGGCCTCGACCGTCCGCCACAACCGGGCGCGGGGCAGGCACAGCGTCCAGGGCATGTCGGCCATGGTCTTCAAGATGCTGGAGGAGGGATGGAGCGACGCCCAGATCTGCAACGAGCTGGGCATGGAGGCCGAGGAACTGGTCAGGCTCAAGCACATCACCGGCTTCTCCAAGCTGTTCAAGGACACCCAGTACAAGCGGGCCTGGGTCACGAAGAACCAGATCAAGCTCGCCAACAAGCTTGGGGTGAAGCCGTAGACCATGGCCAGCAACCGGACCCAGCCGACACCGCAGCATCCATGGGAACGCCAACCGGGCGAGTCGGAAACGGCCTACGCGGCGTTCCGCCGGTACCGGGATATGCCGGTAGGGGAAAGGAGCATCCAAAGGTCAGTTGGCGAGGACGCAAGTACCCAGAAAGTACGCCGTCACAAGGCTTGGAGCGCGGAATTCTCATGGGTGGAACGCGCCGCCGCCTACACCGACCACCTGGACCGGATCGCCCGCCAGGAGAGAGAACGGGCGATCCGGGACATGGAGCGCCGCCACGCCCACAGCGCCCAGGCCATCCATGCCGTGGTGAACGCCAAGCTCGCGGCCTGGAACCGGACGCCGGAGGCCCGCGAAGCCGCCGCCGAGGCGTTGACCCCCTACCAACTCGCGAGGCTGCTGGACACGGCCACGCGGGTGGAGCGCGCCGCCCTGGGGCATGTGCCCGACCCGCCGCCGAAGAAGCCCGACCGCGCCCCCCTGCTGGCCGAACTGGCCGAGGTCAAGGCGAGGGCGCGGGAAGACGGCGATTGGAACCTGTACTTCCGGGCGATGCAGGAGGAACGCCTCCTCACGGGCGAGGGGACGCCCATCGCGGCCAGGGTCGAGAACGGCGATTGGAAGGCCGACCTGCAAGCGGCGGGCATGGACCCCGACGCCGTGTTCGAGGAGGCCGTGCGGCTCGCCATGGCGAAGCTGGAAGGGGACCTGCCATGAGCGCCCCGGCCCGCGCCCGGAACCGGATGATGGAGGCCGCGGTGCGCGAGGCCCGGCGGCGGCTCCGGGACGGCGGGCGCGAGCGGAACCTGCTGGCGCGGCTATCGCCGCCGCAACGGCAATACCTGGAATCCCAGGCGGACATCGTGATCTTCGGCGGGGCCGCCGGGGGCGGGAAGACCTTCTCCCTGCTGGCCGACCCGGTCAGGCACCGCGACGTGAAGGGCTTCCGCGCCCTGGTGTTCCGCCGCACCTTCCCCGAGATCAACCTGCCGGGCGGTATGTGGGAGGCGTCGGAATCCATGTACCGCGACCTGGGCGGCCTCCCGTCCTACGGCGCGAAGTCGTGGTCCTGGCCCAGCGGTGCGTCGATCAAGTTCACCCACATGCAGCGGGAGGCCGACAAGTTCAACTACCTGGGCGCGGAGATCACGATGATCGGCTTCGACCAGCTCGAACTGTTCACCGAGTCCATGTTCTTCTACATGCTCAACCGCAACCGCTCGCTCTGCGGCGTGAAGCCCTACCTGCGGGCGACCTGCAATCCCGACCCGGATTGCTGGGTGGCCGGGTTCATCGCCTGGTGGATCGACCCCGACACCGGGTTCCCGCTCTATGGACGCTCGGGGGTGGTGCGCTGGTTCTACCGGGTGCAGGACGCCATCCGCTGGTACGGCAGCCGGGAAGAAGCGGAAACCGCCCACCCGGACCTCGCCGCCGAAGGCCCGCCGTTCAGCGTGACCTTCATCCCGGCCAAGCTGGACGACAACCGGGTGCTGCTGGAGAAGGACCCGGCCTACCGTTCCAAGCTGATGGCGATGGACCGGGTCAGCCGCGGCCGGTTGCTGGACGGGAACTGGAAGGTGCGGGCCACGGCGGGCAGCTATTTCGACCGGGCCGAGGTGGAGAGGGTGGACGGCCCGCCGGACGACATGGACGCCTGGACCTGGGTCCGGGCCTGGGATCTGGCCGCGACCGAGCCGAACCGCGAGAACCCGGACCCGTCCTGGACCGCCGGGGTCCTCATGGGCTACCGGGCCGGGGACCGCAAAGTCCTGATCGCGGGCCTCGAGCATGTGCGGAAGCGGGCGGGCGGGGTGAAAAGCCTGGTGCTGGATACCGCGTGGTCGGATGGGCATACCGTCCGCGTCACCGTACCGAAAGACCCCGGACAGGCGGGCAAGGGGCAGGCCGAGGATTTCGTGGCCATGCTGGCCGGGGAAGGGTTCATGGTCGCGGCCCGTCCGCCCGGCAAGGCCAAGGAGGTCCGGGCGAGGCCGTTCGCCGCCCACTGGCAGCACGGGCACGTCCAGGTGTTGGCCGCCCCCTGGAACGACGAATTCTTCGCCGAGATGGAGCGCTTCCCCTCGGGCGCCCACGACGACATCGTGGACGCCTGTTCCGACGCCTACGCCGAACTCGTCGGCGAAGGCCGCGGCTTTTTCGACCTCCTCGCCGAGGAATCCCACTGAGAGGACCCCATGGAAACCTACCGACCCTCCTCCGGCGGCCTACTGGTGCCGACCGCCGCCTTCCGGGAACTCTACCCCGAACCCATCCAACAGGCCGCGCTACAGGACGGACCCATGCCGCCAGGAACCCGCCGTCCCGTGGGCGACGGCCTGGAAAACATCCTGGCCGGGCTGGGGACCGGGCGGGACAAGGCGTTCCACACCGGATGGACCTTCCCGCGCCTCCTGACCCGGCAAGACCTGGAGAACATGTACCGGGTGTCCTGGCTCGCCAAGCGCATCGTCAACGCCCCGGCGGACGACATGACGCGGGAGTGGCGGGCGCATTCGTTCGACGATGGCCGGGGCACCGAGAACCGGCGCATGGAACAGGCCGAAAAGTGGTTCGGGGTCCGCCACAAGGTCAACGAGGCGCTGCGGTGGGCGCGGCTCTATGGCGGCTCGCTCATCATCGTCGGCACGGCGGACACCCAGGCCCAGCCGCGCCGGATGGCGGAACCCCTGGAAATCGACCGCATCCCCAGGGGCGGGCTGCGCTACCTGATGGTGGCGGACCGCTGGCGCTGCCCGTCGTCCGGCAAGATCGAGGCGGACCCGGCCTCCCCGCACTTCGGGATGCCGGCATCCTACCTGCTGGCCGACACCGGCTACGAAATCCACCACAGCCGCGTCGTCCGGTTCGACGGGGAGCGGCTGCCCTGGTCCTCGTGGCGGCAGAACGCCCTGTGGCACGACAGCGCGTTGCAGCACGTCCTGGACGCCCTCAAGGGCTGCGACACCACGGTCGCGGCCATCGCCACCATGATGTTCGAGGCCAACGTGGACATCCTCAAGCTGTCGAGCCTGGATGCGAAGCTGTCCCGCAAGGACGGGGAGGCGCTGCTGCACAAGCGGTTCCGTATGGCGGCCACCATGAAGAGCTTCAACCACCTGTTCATGCTGGACGAGACCGAAACCTACGAGAAGAAATCCAACTCGTTCGCCAACCTCGACAAGATCATGCAGGAGTTCTACGCCTACGTGGCCGGGGCCGCGGGCATCCCCCTCACCCGGCTGTTCGGGCGCTCGCCGGGCGGGCTGAACGCCACCGGGGACAGCGACCTCGAAAACTATTACGGGCGCATCGCGTCGGACCAGGAGACCGAACTCCGGCCCCGGCTGGAAACGCTGGACGCCATCCTCTACCGGCACGAACTCGGGGCCATCCCGGACGACGCCGGGTTCGGCTTCAACAGCCTGTGGGAACTGACCGACAAGGAACAGGCCGAGGTGGAGGAAAAGCGGGCGAACCGGGACCGGGCCTATGTGGACATGGGGGCCGTCACCCCCGGCCTCGTGGCCCGCGAACTCAAGGACCGGGGCACCTACCGGGCCATGACCGACGACGACTTGCTGGACATCGAGGAAGGGCCGGACGAGGAAGGCGATACCGGCTCCGAAGGACAACAAACCGGCGACGCGGCCCTGGCGCTGCGCCCGACCCGCGCCATGGCGGAAGAAGCCAAGCGCGGCCTCGCGTGGCGCAGGAAGCACGGGCGCGGTGGCACGGCTATTGGCATCGCCCGCGCCCGCGACATCGCCCGGCGGCGCAACCTGTCGCCCGAGACCGTGCGCCGGATGCACAGCTTCTTCGCCCGGCACGAACCCGACACCCGGGCGGAGGGGTTCCGGCCCAGCGAGGGTGGGTATCCCAGCCACGGGCGCATCGCGTGGGCGCTGTGGGGCGGGGACGCGGGCAAGGCGTGGGCGGATCGGATGATGGCGCGGCTGGATAAGCGGGATGATTAGGGGGATCTATGCAGGTTGTATTCAACAAACGTCGCGGGTGGCCACCATGGCGCAGGATTTGAAGACCAGGGCGATACTGGCGCAGTTATCGGATACCCATGGGGGGACGCGGGTATATGTGCCGAAAAGGAAACCCATTTCCAACGCGCGGATCAAGGAAGCGCGGGCGGAAGGGAAAACCTGCGCCGAGATAGCCAGGGAACTCGGATGCCACAAATCCACGATCAGCCGTAGGATGCGATAACCCTGGCGCACCCCCGCCAAGCCCCGTACCGCCGGGGCTTTCCCATGCCCACCTTATCCATGGGTTGCGTTTCCGGTATACCAATGCAACGACATGGCGGGCACCATGCCCGCCATGGACAGCGAAGCGCCCACCCCCCAAGCCCATGAGGCCATCCCCGGTTCCCCCCCGGGTGGCGTCCCGCCCGCCCGCCCGGCGGGAAGCCCCTTTCCCGTGGCCGGCGGGGGCCGGCCCATGCCCGCGCCGGAAACCGTCCTGGCCTTCGACCGGCTGCCCCTGGCCCGCCGGGAAACCACCCCGGAGGGCTACCTCGTGGCCCCCGGCGTGCTGTCCCGGACGGGCATCCAAACCTACTACGCCTATGAGTTGGGCTTGGACGGCGGGGGCATGGACCCCATGCGCCGGGTCCGGCTCCACCGCCCACCGGAAGAGGTGTTCGACCCCGGAAGCCTCGCCACCTTCAAGAACCTGCCCGTCACCGTGGGCCACCCGCCGAACGGGGTGGACGCGGCGAACTGGCGGAAGACCGCCGTGGGCGATTGCCGGGGCGGCCTCCGCGAGGGCGATACCCAGGTGGGCACGGTCACGGTGCGCGATGCCAAAGCCGTGGCGGCGGTGCGGGACGGCACCACCGAACTCTCGTGCGGCTACACCTTCGCCCTTGATTTGACGCCCGGCACCGACCCGGTGTCCGGCCAACCCTACGACGGCATCCAACGCCGCATCCGGGGCAACCACGTCGCCCTGGTGGACGCGGGCCGCTGCGGGTCCGCCTGCCGCATCGCCGACGCTTTACCACCCACCCCCGAACCTGGAGACAACCCCATGCCGGACCCGATCCGCAAGACCGTGGTCGATGGCATCCCCATCGAACTCAACGACACCGCCGCCGCCGCGGTGGACAAGCTGCTGAAGGAGCGCGACGCGGCCAAGACCGCCGCCGATGCCGCCCTGAAGGGCAAGGCCGACGCCGAACAAGCGCTGGCCGACGCCACCAAGGCGCACCAGGACGCGGTGGGCAAACTAGCGACGGACCACGCGGCCAAAGTTGCGGAACTCGAAAAGGACGTGCTGACCCCCGCACAGCGCGACGCGATGGTGCGGGACTGGGCGGAAATGCTGGCCGACGCCAAGCGCCTCGCGCCGATGGTGGCGACCGATGGCAAGACCTGCGTGGACGTGCGCCGCGCCGTGGTCAAGGACGTGGGCGACCGCAACGCCACCGCGCAAGGCGTCATCGCCGCCATCCTGGCCGGGAAGGCCTTGGAGGTCGCCGACGCCGATACCGTCCGCGCCGCGTTCAACGCCGTCAAGGCGCTGCCCATCGCCCATGCCCATGACAACCGCCTCGACGGGTTCACCCAGGCTTTGGCGGGCGTGAAGGTCGGCGACGGCCCGCCCGTGGCCGATGCCCGCATGATGTTCCACCAATCGATGGCCGACTACGCCATCGAGCATTAAGGAGCGACCTCAATGTCCCGACCCTCTCTCGATAATCCCGGCGGCTTGCAACGCGCTATCGGCTACCCCGGCATGGTGGTGGCGGGCGAGGTCCACGCCATCCGCGATTTCGTCAACGACGGCACCGTGCCCGTCGATTTCGGCGTGGCCGTGGCCTTCGGTTCCGCCGATGGCAACTGCAAAGCGCCGTCCGCCTTGACCGACAGGCTGCTGGGCATTTCTGTCCGGCATGTCACTATGCCCGCGACCTACGGCGGCGGGAACACCGTGCGCTATGCCCAATACAAGGCGGTGCCGGTCTTGCAGGAAGGCCCGATCCACGCCATCGCCGCCCAGGCCGTGAACCGTGGCGACCGGGTGGCCGCGCTCCTGAATGGCGCGGCCACCACCGCCACGAAGCCCGGCGGCAACACGGGCAACGGCACGCTCACCCTCGACGCCACCACGCCCACACTGTCCGGCTATCAGGTCGGCACCTACACCGTGCGCTGCACGGCGACCGCCACCAATGGCGGCACCTTCACCGTGACCGGCCCGGATGGCGCGTCCAAGGGCACCGTGGCCGTGGGGTCCACCTTCAACAACGAGATCAAGTTCGTCGTGGCGGACGGCTCGACCGACTTCGCCCTGGGCGACGGCTTCGATGTGGTGGTGGCGGGCGGGTTGCTGGGTTCGGTGGAACCGGCGGCGATGCCGTCCAGTTCGGCGGCGAAATCCGGCGGCAACACCGGCACCGGCACTTTGACCCTGGACGGCACCACCCCGCTGCTGGCCGGCGCGAGGCCCGGCGTCTACACCGTGCGCTTCACCGCCGCCGCCGCCAACAACGGCACCTTCCGCGTTTTCGACCCGGACGGCGCGGTGTTGGGCGACGTGGCGATGTCCGGCGGGGCCGGATCGTTCGCCAACCAGGTCAAGTTCGCCCTGGCCGATGGCGGCACCGATTTCAGCGTGGGCGATGGCTTCGACATCGCCGTGGGCGGCGACCGCATCGCGTTCCCCAACGCCTATTGGGAAACCACCACGGCCAAGGGCGCGCTCGGCATCGTCAAGGTCGTCCGCTAACCGCAGCAGGTACAGGCAATGCCAACCCCCCCCCAGCAAAGACAAGCGGCCATCGCCGCCTACACCGAACAGCGCCGGATGGCCCTCGATGCCGCGCCCGGCGTCCTGCCCCAGGTGTTCAGCCAGCACACCCCGTCCCCCCTGATGCGGGTGGGCGATAGCGCGGAAGCCCTCAGCTTCGTGGTGGCGCAGTTGGCCCACACCGAGGCCACGGTCTTCGCCAAGCAGTACACCCCGATGCAGTACGAGGAATTGCTGCCCCTGAGCTACGAGGCGGGCGAGTACGCGACGGAAATCCGCTACGAGATCATGGACGCCGTGGGCGCCACCCGTTCCGGTTCCGGCAAGGGCGCGGTCAACCTGGTCGATGTGGCCTACGCCGACAAGACCTTCCCGGTGGTGGCCGACAACATCGGCTACGACTACACCCAGGAGGAACTGCGCCAGACCGCCTACCTGCGCCGCCCGATCAGTTCGGCCCGGATGGACGCGGCCATGGACATCTACCGCCGCAAGCTGAACGCCGTGGGCCTGTTCGGCGACACCCAGCGCAACCTGACCGGCCTGTTCAACAACCCCTACGTGCCGCAGGCGTCCGCGCCGACCGGCAACTGGGCCGCCGCCACGCCGGACCAAATCCTGGCGGACATCAACACCGCCCTGCTGGCCGTCTGGAACAACAGCGCGAACAACGACCATGCCGACACCCTGGCCCTCGCGCCCTCGGCCTACAGCCAGTTGCTCCGCCCCCGCGCCACGAACTCCGACATGACCCTCCTCCGGTTCGTGCAGGAGAACAACCTCACCACCCAGCGCACCGGCAGGCCCCTCAAGATCGCCCCGGCCTATGGCCTGGACACCGCCGGGGTGGGCGGCACCAAGCGCTTGATGGCCTACGTCCGGTCGCCGTTGCGGCTCGTGATGCACGTCCCGCTGCCCCTGCGCTTCCTGGCCCCGCAGTTCGTGGGGCTTAGCGTGCAGGTGCCGGGCGAGTTCAAGTACTCGGGCGTGGAAAACCGCTATATCAAATCCTCCTATTACATGGACGGGCTGTAACCATGGCGAAGGTACTCCTGCAAAACCCCACCGAACGCGATATCCATTTGAACCTGACGACGGATAACGGCGCGGTCGCAACCGTCACCATCCCGGCCTCCCGCATGGAAGGCACCGCCGAGACCGCCCGGCGCGTGCCGGGACAGGCCGAGGCGGACGATTCGTTCCTCGAACAGGCCATGAAGGGCAATCCGGCGAACAAGGCGTTCTTCGACGAAGGGCTGTTGCGGATCGTGAAGCCCGAAGGCCCGGCCCCCACGAAGAAGGCGGCTTGACCATGACCCCGGCGGAATTCCTGGCCCGCTTCCCGGAGTTCGACGGCCTGGACGGCATCGCCGGACCGGGCATCCAGGCCGCCATTGATGACGCCGATCCGCATTTCGATGTGGAACGCTGGGGCGACCTATATACCCAGGGCCTGGGGAATTTCGTGGCCCATACCCTGCTGATGCGGAAGAAGCGCCACGACGCGATGCGGAATACCAACGATACCGACCCGCCGCCGGATGCGATTGGCTACAAGGCCGGGGATACCGAGGTGAAGTTCTCGGAGAAGCTGATCCTGTATAGGGTGGAGAAAAGCCCCTACGTCTCCACCGAATACGGCCAGCAATACCTGTACCTGCGGGATATTGTCGGCGCGGGGGCTTTGGCGGTATGAGCTTCGTCTATCCCCGGACCCTGGCCATCCTGCGCCCGGTCCAACCGGCCCCGGCGGGTTTGGCCCCCTACGGGGGGCAGGCGGCGGACGGGGAATCCCTGGTAGCCGAGGGGGTTCCCGCCAGTATCCAACAGATACGGGCCGGAAGTGGAAACCCGGCGAAGCTGCCGGGCGATGCCAAGGTGCCGGATTTCAAAATCCTGATTCCGAAGCGGGCCGTGGCGAAGGGCGTCATCAAGGCGCGGGATATCGTGGTGGACGAACTCGGGACGAGGTATCAGGTGATGGGGCCGTACTGGAATAGCCTGGGCTATAACCTGACCGCTTCCTTGTTGCAGGCGTGATATGGCGAAACAAGTATTCTTCCTCGAAGATAGCCATTATGGGCTATCGGATTACCGGAAAGGCGACGCGGTTTGGCTGTCGGACTCCGATGCGGAGGGCTTGATCGGCGCGGGCCGCGCGGCGTTGTGTCCCGGCACCGCCAACATCGCGACGGCGGGCACGGTGGCCTCCACGCCCGTCGTGGTCGATGTGTCCGGCTCGCCCGGCCCGGTCACCGTCACGGTGGTTCCCGGCGCGGGCAACACCAGCAAGGCGGAATATTCGACCACGCCGGACGCGGCGTCCGCCCCCAATACCGCCAATTGGCAAACATGGCCCCCCGGCACCGTCTCCGCCATCGCCACCGATGTTTTCCTGGGGCGGCTGGCGGCGCTGCGCTTCACCCGTGTCGGCGGGTCCGGCACCGACGCCTACGAGGTGCTGGCATGAATGGCTGGGCTTCCAGGATGGCGGCGCTACCGGCCTTCGCCTGGGCCGCCCGGCCATCGGCCCAGTCCTACGCGGGCCGGCTCATCCGCGTCACCGATTACGGCGTGGGCCATGGCTCACTGTGGTTCTCCGATGGCTCCGCTTGGCGATTGGTCGGCCCCACTGAGGTCTACAACACCACGACCGATGTCGTCGGCGCCTACGCCGGGGCCACGCTGGTGGCCCAGGCCATGTTCCCGGCGGGCCTGTTGCGGGTGGGCGATGCGCTGGGGCTGGTCATCCGCACGTTGAAATCGGGGACCGCCGATGCGTTCGCCCGGAATATCCGGTTCGGCGGCACCGGGGATATAGGCATCGATAGCAGCGTCTTCTCGCTGGGGTATGGGTCCACCAATACCCATACCGCCGAGAACCCGCGCCTCAAGATCGCTTCGGCCACGGCTATCCGGGTCACGACCATCGGCTCGACGACCTCGTTCAGCGGCGGCACGTCCGCCGTGGGCGCGACCGATACCACGATCCCGGACATCGCCGCGAACAACAACTATCTCAGCATCACCTTCAACAAGAATTCCGGGTCGGCGGGGGAAACCCTGACCATCAAGGAATTGACGATCACCCACCACCCCGGACCCTAGCCGCCATGCAGAACGTCAAGACCCTCCAAGAGCGCGACGCCCTCAAGCCGGTCCTGGCCGTCCAGGTGGAGGCGGATGGTTCATGGGATTGCTACCTGCCGGGAGACGGGTTGCCATCCATGCCGCCCCCCGCGCCGGTCGCGGCCTGTTCCCCTTGGCAGTTGCGCCGTTACCTCAATCAGACCGGCTTGAGGAGCGCGGTGGACGCCTATGTGGCGGCGGCGGGCCAAGACACCCAGGATCGGAAGATTTCAATGTAGTTGTCGCCTCGCCGTTGTGGGTTCAGGCCGCTTTTGGAGGCGTGGCGTGAACCTCGGATTGGGTCTTGGCTGGCGCGGCTGATCGTTCCGGGTTCAGGTGTACGGCCGGGATCGGCCGCCAATTGCGGAGGCCACCGGTCCATCGTTGCGGATGCCGTGCGCGGGCGGCCTCATAGACGGCTCGGCGCCGCTTCAGGAGGTCGGCGTCCTGGCCGGCATGCCGCTCGGCGGGGGTGACGAAGCGGATCGCGCCGTGGCGGTGCTCGTGGTTGTACCACCGGACCAGGCCTTCGGCCCAACGGCGCGCCGCCGCCAGGTCGTCGAACGGCCGGACCGGATGGTCGGGCCGGTATTTCAGGGTCTTGAACACCGCCTCGGCATAGGGGTTGTCGTTGCTGACGGCGGGCCGGCTGAAGGACGCCGCGACGCCGAGGGATTGCAAGGTCGCGAGCATGGTCGAGCCTTTCATGGGCCCGCCGTTGTCCGAATGTAGGACGACCTGGCCCGGGGCCACGCCCTCGCGCCGACATACGTCGCGCAGGAGTTCGCCGGCCAGGGCGCTGCTTTCCTCGCCGTAGACCTGCCAGCCCACGACCTTGCGGCTGAACAGGTCGAGGAACAGATAGAGGTAGAAGAACTGGCCCCGGATCGCGGCGGGCAAATAGGTGATGTCCCAGCAGTAGACTTGATTGGGAGCCGTGGCGCACAGGGCCCTGGGCTTGCCGCGCGGCTGTCCCGGCCGTTCGGCCCGGCGGTGCGCCAACTGGTTTTCGGCCTTGAGGATGCGGTGGAAGGTCGATTCCGAGGCCAGGTATTCCCCCCGGTCCGCCAGCCGGGGCACGATCTGGCACGGCGGCAAATGGCCGAACTCGGGGGAGTTGGCCACCGCCAGCACCTTGGCCCGCTCGGCCTCGCTCAGCTTGTGGGGTGGAACGTACACCCGCGCGGGCCGCCGGTCGGCCTGGACGCCGTCCCCGGATCGCCAGCGCTGGACGGTGCGGGCGGACAACCCCAGCACCCCGCAGGCCCGCTCCAGGCGCGCGCCGGCGGCGGTGGCCTCGTCGATCAGGGCGGTCACGGTTTCGCGCTCTTGCGGCGGGGTCATTCTTCCCCTCCCCCCAAGAGCGCCCGGTACTTTTTTTGAAGGACCAGCAACGCCGCCGCCTCCGCCAGCGCCTTGTCCTTACGCGCCAATTCCCGTTCGAGGCTCTGGTTGCGCTCCTTGAGGACCCGCAGTTCCCGGGCGTTCGTCGATGCCTCTCCCGTGCCCCCTGGATCCCGGCAAAAGTCCCGCTTCCAACCGTCCAGCTGGTGGGCGAACAGGCCGCGCTCCCGGCACCAGGCGTTCAGGGCTTCCCCTTCCAAGCCATGGCTCTCCTGCAACGCCGCCAACCGTTCCTCCGGGCGCCAGTCCCCGGGACGCCTCTCCCGCTTCACCGCGCCGCGTACCGCCTCGGGTAATTTCTTTTTCATCCAGCCCTTCAAGGTCAAGTGGTTCATGTTCAGTTCCTCGGCCACCTCTTTTATCGACCGGCGGCCACGCGCAAACACCTTCCGAAGCGCTTGCTCTTTGAACTCTGCGGAATACGTCGTAATCATGGGCAATTGTCCTCTTCTTTCCTCTTTCATTCGGAAAATTAGAGGCGACAACTATTCTGACGCCGGGGGGGATGGATGGGCGACCGCCTCGGTGTTCCTCAGCACCGATCCCTTTGTCGTGGCGGCGTGCGCCGCGCTCGACCTCGACCCGTATGCCGCCATCCAGGGCGCTTCCGAGGTTGTTGGATAAAAGGTGGGGAAGTATGGCCGGCCTTTGACGTATTGAACGCGATGGCCGCCCTGGCGGTTGCCGCCACCTATCCGGCGGGCACCGGCCAGCCCTCGGTGACGGGGCAAGCGGTGTCGGTCTACCCCGGCTGGCCGCTGCCGGACCGGCTCGATGCCGACCTCGCGGCGGGCGCGGCCCATGTTTCGGTCTACCCGCCGGGCGGGAGCCGCAATACCACGCGCTACCGGCCCGAGGCCGTCGAACTCGGGTTGAACCCGCACACGCTGACCTTGCAACCGGCGGCGATGGGTGGGCTACCCATCGGCCAAGGCGTGGTCGGCACCAGTTTGATCGTGGCCGGTACCGCGCCCAACAAGCTCCGGGTCGGGGGCACCGTGACCGTGCCGCAGACCGTGACCGCGATTGTCGAAAAGCGGGCCTATGCCTACGCCGTCCGGGCCGAAGACAGCCTGGAATCGGTCGCCGAAGGATTGGCCCAGGCCATCGCTGCGGGCGTTCCGGGCGGTCCCGGTATACCGGGCACCGTGGCGGTGGGCCGGGAAGTGGTTTTGCCGCCGGGCCACGGATACGACGCCTACCGGGTCGGCACCGGCTCGCCCACCGTGACCGCGCTGCGGCAGCAGGAGGAGAGGGTGTCGCTCATCGTGTGGGCCTCGACCCCGGCGCAGCGCGGCCGGATCGCCGACGCCCTGGACGCGGCCTTCGCCGATACGCCGTTCCTGGCCCTGGCCGACCAAACGGCGGCGCGGTGCCGGTTCGCCGGGCGGCACCTGGACGACGGCCAGCAACTCCGCCGCCTCTACCGGGAGGATTTGATGTTCACCGTGGACTATTCGACCACCCGCGCCGACTTCGCCCACGAGATCGCCAGCGTGGGCATCGGCTCCAAAGCGCCGCCAAACATCGGGGCGGACGCGGATTTTTCCATCAGGATCGACGTGTAGAGGTTCGATATGCCCCTTGTCCAAGACAACCACTTCAACGCGGCGGGCCTGAATGTCCCGGACGTGTTCGTCAACATCATCGCGCCGCCGGACCGGATCACGGGCGTCTCGACCAACGTCCTGGGCTTGGTCGGCGTGGCCTCCTGGGGGCCGGTCGGCGCGCCGATTTCCGCCGGAAGCGGTAGCGCCGACCGGCTCGTCGGCCCCATCGTCAATCGGAAACACGACCTCGCCACGGCGGTGAAGATCGCCGCCTTGCAGGGCGTGAACAACTTCAAACTGGTGCGCGTCACCGATGGCGGCGATACCCAGGCCGCCGTGGCCGTGCAGACCGATTGCATCGCCTACACGGCCAAATACAGCGGTACCGAGGGCAACCGGATCACCGTCGCCCATGCCGCCGGGCGCAAGCCGGGCACCACGCGGGTGACGGTCAACCGCGCCGGCTATACCCCCGAGGTGTTCGACAACATCGAGGGGAGCGGCAACGCGCTATGGGTGGCGATGGCCCAGGCCATCAACCAGGGCCAAAGCGGCATCCGTGGGCCGTCCGAATGGCTGACGGCGGCGGCGGGCGCGGGCACCGCCGATCCCGTTTTGACCGCCTACGCCCTGGCCGGCGGCACCGATGGTCTGGCGGATGGCATGATCACCGCCGTGGAGGTCGCCGACGCGGGGAGCCACTATACGGGGTTCCCGACCGTCGCCCTATCAAACGCCGGTAGCGGCTCGGGCCTGGTGGCGGCCGTCCACATGAAGGCGGTGGCGGTTTCGTCGGTGGTATCGGCGGGGCATGGCTACGCGCCCGGCGACACCATCACGCTGCGACAGGGGGGCGCGTCATCCGTGGCGGCGGTCCTGGCCGTGACCCACACCAAGGTGGTTTCCGCGGCCATCGTGGACGGCGGCACGGGCGGCACCGATGGCACGCAGACCGTCACCGGCACCACGGGCACCGGTACCCGGTTCCAGGCGAGCGTGACGGTTTCCGACGGCGCGATCACCGACATCGTATCGATCACCACGGCGGGCGATTACACCGCCAACCCCGCCAATATCGACAGCGAACACGTGACCGGGGCCGGACTATCCGGCGCGGCGCTGTCCGTGGCCCTGGGCGTCCTGACCGCCGCGATCACCACGGCGGGCGATTATCCGGCATTCCCGCCCGGTTCCCCCGCCACCCAGGCGTCGACGTCCGGCGATGGTTCGGGGGCGATGTTCTCGATATCCTGGGGCGTGGGGTCCATCGCCATCACGGCGGGGGGCAAGAACTATCCAAACACCGTGACCGCCTCCCTGTCCGGCGGCTCGCCCAGCGTGGCGGCCACGCTGGGCGATGTGACCACGCAAAACTGGGCGGATGTGGCCACTTCGCGCCTGGTCGGCGTGGACGGTTCCAACCGCACCGGCATGTACGGGTTGCGCGGGGCCGGGGCGCTGACCTTCGCCCTGGTGGATTGCGACGACCCCGCCACGTGGTCCGAACAACTGGCCTTCGCCCTGGAAACCGGCTCCTACGCCTTCGCGGCGCTGCCGGCGGGGATGTATGCGGACGTGGCCGGGGCCGTCGCCGGCAAGGGCGGCGCGGGGGTCGTCGATTACGGGCTGCACGTCTGGCACGGCGACTGGTGCTATTTCAACGACACCGCCAACGGGGTCCGGCGCTTGGTTTCCCCGGCCACCTATGCCGCCGGGCTGCGGGCGGCGCTCGGCCCCGAGCAATCGATCCTCAACAAACCATTGAACGGCGTGGTCGGCACCGAAAGCACGGCGGCGAACCGCGTCTATTCGGGCGCGGAACTCTCCGACCTGGTGGAGGCCGGGATCGATGTCGTCACCAACCCCATCCCGGCGGGCGACGCCTACGGCTCGCGGCTCGGGGTCAACTGCGACGTGAACACGGCGCAACGCTCCGACGCCTACACCGCCCTGACCCATTTCCTGGCCCACAGCTTCGAGAACTTCGGCGGGCGCTTCGTGGGCCGGGTGCAGACGCCGCGGGAGGTGCAAGAGGTGGACGACGCCTTCGACTTCTTCCTGGGCGGCTTGGTGGACCTGGGCATGATCGGCGACATCGACAACCCCGGCAAGCGCGACAAGGCGTACAGCATCGCGGTGGACACCAGCCGGGCCGGCCTGGGCTATCAGGCCGTGAACCTCAAGGTCGTGTACCTGGGCATCGTCCGGTACTTCATCGTCAACCTGGAAGGCGGTTCCACCGTCGTCCTGAACCCGGCGGCATAAGGAGGCCACCCCATGACCGCGATGCAACGCACCACGGGCCGCGATTTCTCCTTGGCCCTCCAATCGACCTATGGCACGTTCAGTCCGTCGCCCGGCCTGACCGTGGAATACACCGAGGAGCCGCTGGCCGATTCCACCCCCAAGAGCTATGTGGACGGCGCCCCCCGGACGCTGGTCACGCACAAGGGGCACCGGGTCACGTTCAAATTCGACCGTTCCGGCCCCGCCGCCGAGCGGATGTGGAGCCGGGTCGAGGCCGATTATTTCGCGGGCGTGGCCCAGGCGGATTGGACCGCGACCATGCGCATCCGCAACCCGAACGGGTCCGTCGCCACCAAGAGCTACACGCTGGGGGCGCTGGAAAAGCTGTCGCAATCCCCGGCGGGCGGGGACGCCACGGTGGAGCAGACCCTGCAATTCTTCTTCGGCCTCCTGGCCACGGGTTGAACCATGTCCGAACCGAAAATCGCCATCAAGCCGGAATCCGGCGAAACCACCGTCACCGACGCGCTGGGCCGCAGGCTTACCCTCCGCAAGCCGGGCCGGGTCCGTAGCTTCAAATTCTTCGAGGCGCTGGGGGCGCAGGCGTCGGTGAATCCGATGTGCGTGCAGATGTTCCAGTTCGCCCTGTTCCTGACGGCCATCGACGGCAAGCCGGTGGAACCCTGCCATACCCTCATCGACATGGAAGCCCTGGCCGACGTGCTGGGGGACGAGGGCTGCGGGGCCATCGACCGGGCCGCGCAGGAGGCCTGGGGCCAATCCCAGGAGGAGGCGCTCACCGCCGCCATAAAAAAGTGGCGGGCGATGCTGGACTCCGGGAAGCCGCCTGGCTCATGAGGAACGGCGTGCCGTGGGATTGCGCGTTCGGGGATGACGACCCCGCCCAGGTCGCTGCCTTCCTCCGCCGCGAGGATGTGCGGGCCGGGCTGGCCATCCTCCTCTCCGAACTCGAAACCGGCCTGAGATACAACTGGAACACCCACCGCTACGAGAAACCGAAGTGACCCGGACCTTCGCCCCCGCCGGTTTCGCCGCCTTCCTCCGCGCCCGGCCCCAGGCCATCGCGGCGGCGCGGCGCAAGGTGCTGGACACCGGCTCCATGCTCATCCTGGAGACCGCCAAGGGCAAGATCGGCGAATACCAACCGGCGGCGGGGCCGTTCGCGGCCTGGGCACCCCTGGCGGAAACCACCCTGGAAGGCTGGGATTCGCCCTGGGGCGTCCACTATCCCGGCAAGGTCGAACTGGGCTACGCCCCGCCGGACAACCCCCTGCTGCGCACCGGGGAACTGCGGAACTCGATCAACCGGGCCATCTTCGGCAACGGGGCGGCGGCGGTGGGGTCCGATAGCCCCATCGCGGTTTGGCAGGAGCGGGGCACGCACAGGATACCGGCCCGCTCGTTCCTGGGCGCGGCGGCGTTCGAGATGGAACACCATATCCACGACATGGCCGGGAAGGCGCTGGTGGCGGCGCTGACGGGAAAATAGCGAGGCTGGCATGAACGAAGCGTATTTGCAGACCCTGGTGCGCGAGGCGGTGGGCGAGGTCTTGGACCAGCGGGCGCGGATCGACCAGGAAACCCATTCCGACCACCATGCCTGGATCCAGGCCAAGATCGAGGCCGAAAAGGAGCGGGCGGAAGCGTGGCGGGATATCCGGCGCACGGCCATCGGCTGGGCGGTCACGGCGGTGTTGGGCACGGCGCTGGCGTGGTTCGCGGGCGCGTTCGGCTGGAAGGTCGGGGGCGGCCAGTGATGGAAGGATGCCGCGTCCTTGCGGCTGCGCTCAACGGAACAGGTTCGCCAGCAGCGGCACGACCTCCGCCGCCACGACGAGGGCCAGCATCCATTGAACGAGCGTGAGCTTGCCGTCCATCTTCTCGAACCGGGCATCCAGCCTGAGTTCGAGTTCGCGGACATCCTGCCGGACCAACTCCACGTCCCGCTTGGTGGCGAACTCGCCTTCCCCGGTGGCCTCCCTGAACGCCTTGGACACGGCCTCGGCCTGCTTCGGATCGAAGCCCGCCTCTTGCAAGGTCTGGATGAATTTGTGGGTGTCGAAGGTGATGGTCGCCATGGGTGGGGTTCCGGGAAATATTGGTAGAGGGTATGCCCTGTGGGCGGGCGGGGCAAGGGCCGCGTCCTTGCGGCGGGGGTTCATCAATACTGCGTCGGTACAACTCCAATGTTCGAAGCCTATCGAATCCAATCGAGCCTTATCCTCAAAGACGAAACCCTGCCCACCTTGCAGAGGATGGCGGCTGAATTCGACAAGCTGGACAAGAAGGTCAAGGCCGTCCAGAAGAACATGGACATGATCGCCAAGCTGACCGATCCGCTCCATCGCACCGCCGGGGCCGTGCAGATGATTTCCCGGCACCTGTCCACCGCCGAAACACGGTCGGCCCGCCTGCTCGCCAACCTCACGGGGATTTCCCGCCTCAAGTTCAAACCCGGCGACTACGGCTTCGGCGGCTTGAACTTCGGGGAGGGGGCCGCGTCCGTGGGGGGCGGTGGTCGGCGTGGGCGCTCGGGAGGGGGCGCGCCCATGCCCGCCATGGAGGAACCGTTCTATGCGCCCACCCTCTATCAGGGCGGTGGACCGGTGGTTCCCTTCGCACGCCCGCCGCAACAACCCCCGCCCGCCATGCCAAGCTGGCCCGTCGGCATGATGGCCGGGGGCGCGGCCGGCGGGGGCCGTGGTTTCCCTCCTGGCGGAATGCCCCCCCGGCTGGGCGCTCCCGACTGGATTCCAGGGAATGGGCGCGGTGGCAATCCGTGGGATCGGTGGGATAGGAGCGAACCGTTCGATACCGGGTTCCGGGAGCCGGGCGGCGGCGTCCCGCCCGGAATGCCGCCCCAGCCGCCCCGTGGGCCGTTCTTCGGCCATGGCCGCAACGCCCACCAGGACATGATGGGCGGCCTGGTGCTGATGGGCGGTGGCGCGGCGGGTATGGGCGCCCTGGACGCGGCCCTGGACGCCGCGAAGGAATACAACCTCGAACTCGCCAAATTCCGCACCCTGGGCCTGGGGGAGGCCACCAACCGGCGGGCCGACGAGTTCGCCCGGAATGCCCGGCCCTGGGGCACATCCAAGGCGGAACTCATGTCGTCCCTGCGGGAATCCATCGGCCTGTTCAACGACTTCGACCTGGCCAAGGCGCTATCCCCGAAGATCGCCGAACTCAACGCGGCGAACTCCCTGCTGTTCGGCGGCAAGATCGGCAAGATCGACGACAAGGCCACGCTGGCGCTCATGCGCTTCATCGACCGGCGCGGCGGCAACGCCGACCGGGAATCCTTCCTGCGCAACCTGGACCTCGCGCAGAAGATGGTCACGGGTTCGGGCGGTTTCCTGCAATTCTCCGACCTCGCCAATTTCTCGCAGATGGGCGGCACCGCGTTCCGGGGGCTGAGCGATGAGGGCCTGCTCAAGATGGCCTCGCTCATCGCCGAACAGGGCGGGGCGCGGGCGGGCACGTCGCTCATGAGCATGTACCAGAACCTCGTGGCGGGCCGGACCCCCAAAAAGACCATGGCCTTGCTGGAATCCTTGGGCCTGGGCAGCGCCGACGAAGTGAAGTCCGGCACCGTGGGCGGGAAGAAATCGACCACCACCACCTTCAAGCTCAAGCCGGAATATTCCCAGGTTTTGCAGCGCGACCCGGTGGAGTTCTACAAGTCCATCGTGTTGCCCTTGCTGGCGAAGAAGGGCATCGCGTCCGAGGAAAAAATCCTCGAAACCATCAACGACATGCTGTCGAACCGGACCGGTTCCGGGCAGGCCGGCATCATGACCACCCAGCTTTTGCAGGTATTGCGCGATTACGACGTGACCAAACGGGCCATGGGGGCGCGGGATACCGTCCGCACCGCCAGGGACGCGGCCTACGGCTCGGATGTGGACCTCTCCCGGAGCTGGAAGGATTTCACCCTGGCGGCGGGCATCCCGGCGCTCGGGGATTACCAGAAGGCGGTGGAAGGCGTGTCCGGGGCGTTGAATACCGGGACGAAATTCTTGGATAGCCACCAAACCGCCACCAAAGTGATGACGGAAGCCCTGGGCGTGCTGTTCGGCGCGGCCATGATCGGCGGGGCTTGGAAGTTGACCAAGGCGGCGGCGGGGTTCGTCGGGCTGGCCCCGGACCTCGCGGCCATGGCGACCACGGCCCCGGCGGCGGCGGCGGGCTTGGGCGCGGTGGCGGCCTGGATCGGCAGGCTTCCGGCCATGGCGGCGACCTTGGGGGTGGGGTTTGTCGCGGGCAAGTCCATCACGGACAACTCGCCTTGGCTGCAAGGCAAGATCAACAAGGCCACCGATTATTGGATGGACAAATTCGGCGGGTCCCCGGAAGTGACCGGCGCGATTTCCCGGCAAGAACACGAGGAACGGCGCCGACTGAACACCACGCCACCCCCCAAGGGCGGCACCGCCAACCCGCCCGGCGACGTGTATCTCGATGGCCGCAAGGTCGGCAAGGTCATCGCGCCGCACCTGGGCAAGGAAGCCGCCAAGCCGCAATCCGCCGCCTCCCGCCCCGATGGCCGGCGCAACCTGCAACCCGTGGCCGGGAACGTGGGCCGATGAGCGCCGAAACCCGGAACCCCAAGGTCAGGCTGGGGGACTTCGAGTTCCAGCGCTTCGAGGTGCCCGACGCGATCCACACGGGCGGGACGCAGATACTGGCCGTCCACCCACTGATCGGCGGCAACCGCGTGGTGAACGCCATGGGCCAGAGCTACGCCAACATCGAATGGTCCGGCACCCTGACCGGCCCGGACGCCTGGAACCGGATGGCGGCGCTGGACGCCATGCGGAAGAGCGGCAAGCGATACACCTTGACCTTCCACGGCCTCCGCGCCCCGGTGGTCATCGAGGAGCTGCGCCGGACCATCCATACCGTCGCCCTGATCGATTACGAGATTTCGCTGCTGAACGTGACCGGCGCGAAGGTGCCGCCGCAGGAGACCACCCAGGACGCCGTGGGCAAGGACGTGGCCGAGGCCAAGGCGCTGGGGAAGCGGGTGGACGACGGCATCCTGACCGACGCCCTGGACGCCCTGGACGGCGCGGTACGGAAGGTGTCCGATTTCGCCAACGCCGCGCAGGACACCATCAACAGCGTGATGCAGCCCATCGGGGCCGTGGTGAACCGGGTCCAAGACCTCATCACCACCACCACCAACACCGTCATCAATGTGACCACGCTCGGGGGCATCCTGCCCACCAACCCGATAGCGCAGAAGGTGGGCGGCTTGGTCGGTGGCGTGACCAAATACACCCACCTGCCCCAGTTGTACCAGTTACAGAGCGTCATGGGCCGCATGTCCACCAATGTCCGGAGCGCGGCGACGGCGGGCAAGACCGTGACCGTGGCGGGCGGGAACCTCTATCAGGTGGCGGCGAAGGAGACCGGCAGCGCGGCGGATTGGTCCGCCCTCGCCAAAGCGAACGGGATGACCGATCCGAAGATCGAGGGCATCAAGACGCTGGTCATCCCCAAGAATCCGGGCGCGACCGGCGGGGTGTTGGCGAAATGAACAACGGCCAGGCCTCGACCCCGATCCCCCGTGGCATCGTCAAGCTGAACGGCGAGATCGTCCACGGCTGGATCGAATTCGAGACCGAGGCCAATTCGTTCTACGAGGCCGACACGTTCTCCCTGTCGTTCGCCATCGACGCGCCGGACGGCAAGCCCGCCGCTTGGTTCATCGACCAGGCCGAAATCCTGGTGGAACTCCTGGTGGTGGTGTTCGACGGGGCCGCCGCGAACGCCGACATCCTGGAACCGGCCACGTCCATCTTCTACGGGCGGGTGGACGACCTGGATTACGACCCGGCGGAGGGCGTCGTCGAGCTTTCCGGGCGCGACCTGACCGGCAAGCTCATCGACACCAAGACCACCGGGAAATGGCAGAACCTGCCCGCGTCGGAGATCGTCCGCATCATCGCCGGGAAGAACGGCTTGACGCCCGTGGTGACGGCCACCGCCGGGAAGGCCGGGGCCTATTACGAGATCGACCACGTGACCCTGACCCACGCCCGGTCCGAATGGGATTTGCTGACCTATCTGGCCGAAAAGACCGGGAAGGTCGTGTCTGTCCAGGGGAAGGCATTGCATTTCGAGGACAAGCCGGAGGCGGGGGCCTCGAACTTCCTGATCGAATGGGTCCGGCCCTCCGATGTGCGGGCCTATCCCGTCGGCAATGTCGAGAAGCTGCATTTTTCCAAGAGCTTAACCGTTGCGCGGGATGTGGCCGTCAAGGTGCGGTCGTGGAACGCCAAGAAGAAAACGGCCATCAACGTGACCGCCAAGGCTACCAAAACCAAGACTACGGCGCTTTCCGATGCGGCCCAGCCGGAAGGCGATGCCCAGGTCTACAGCTATTCGATACCGGGCCTGACCCAGGAACAGGCGCTACAGCGGGCACAGGAGCTACTACGGCAAATCAGCGCCCACGAGTTGAAGCTGGCGTTTTCCGCGCCCGGTACCCACGCGCTGAACATCCGCACCTTGATCGAGGTGCGCGGCACCGGGACCCGGTTCGACACCCTCTATTACCCGGACCGCATCACGCGCCGGTTGGCCCCGGACGATGGCGGGTATTCGATGGAGGTGTCCGCGAAGAACCACGATCCGAATTCCGAGGTATTGGTATGAAGCGTCTCGACCAAAACACCCACATCATCGTTTGGACCGGAGTCATCGGGCTGGCTTCGCTGATCGTGCTGGCCCTGGTGCCGGAAGCGCGGGAACAGGCGGGGATGGGGCTGGCCGCGTCGATCGGCGTGCTGGCGACTATGGCCCGGCAGGCCAAGGACGCCGCCGATGCGTGACCTCCTGAACGCCATGCGGACCCAGGCGGCGCTGGTGGGCGGCGGGAAGCCCGCGCCCCGCTTCGGGGTGGTGTCGGCCTACGACCCGGACGCCTACGCGGTGCGCGTGCTGTTGGACCCCGAGGACCCGGCCACCGAAACCGGCTGGATGCCCCTGGCCTCCCCGGCCATCGGCAACGGCTGGGGCCTCCTGGCCGGGCCTTCGCTGGGCGACCAGGTGGAGGTGGGGTTCCTGGAGGACGACCCGGAACAGCCCTACGCGGCGGGCCGCATCTATTCGGACACCGACCGGCCCACCCCGGACATCGACGGTACGCCCACCGGCTGCCCGTCCGGGGAAATCTGGCTGGTGGCGAAGGGCGGGGCGCGGCTGCGGTTGCTGGCCGGCGGCGCGGTGGAGATCGTCGGGACGACCGTGAAGATCAAGGGCGGGACCATCGAGAGCGAAGGCGACTGGCGGCACACCGGCACGATCACCGCCAGCGTGGACGTGGTGGCGGACGGCATCAGTTTGCATGACCACACCCATGGCGGCGTGCAAACCGGCGGCGGCGACACGGGGGTGCCCCAATGACCGCGGACATCGACCATTGGTTCGGCCAGGACATCGGCGCGTCCGTCACGGGCGACCTGCAACCCGTGACCGGCGTGGACCGGGGGCGGCAGCGCATCGTGCGGCGGCTCATGACCGTGCCCGGCACCTATATCGCCCACCCGGACTATGGGGCGGGCCTGCCCCGGTATGTGGGCGCGGTGCCGGATATCCCGGCAATCCGCGCCCTGATCCTGGAACAGATGGAGCTTGAGGCGGCCGTGGCCCAAGACCCCGCGCCCCAGGTCGCGATCCAGCCGGTCGCGGACGGCATCGCCGTCGCCATCCGCTATCTGGACGCCCCGGAACGGGTGCCGGTGGTGCTCGCCTTCGACGTGGACCGGTGAACCCATGGCCCTGAACACCAAGGCATTCGATACCCTGGTTTCCGAGTTCGCCGTCAACGTCCAGGGGCGGACGGCGGCGTTGATCGATTTCGCGGTCGGCTCCATCCTGCGGGCCGTGGGCGAGGCCGCTTCCCTGGTGGTCCTGTGGCTACAGGGACTCGTCCTGCAAGTCCTGGCCCTGACCCGGTTCGCCACCTCGACCGGCACCGACGCCGAATCCTGGGCGGCGGACTTCGGGTTCGAGAAAATCCCCGCCACCCATGCCACGGGGTCCGTGACCTTCGCCCGCTTCACCACGGGGCGGCGGGCCGTGATTTACCCCGCCGCCCTGGTGCAAACCGCCGATGGCTCGCAAACCTACGCCGTCGTCGCCGATACCGCCCATCCGGCATGGTCCCCCGCCGACAGCGCCTATGTGGTGGACGCGGACGCTTCGGGCGTGGCCGTGCCCGTGCAAGCCCTGGCCGCCGGGGCGGCGGGCAACGCGGCGGCGGGACAGGTGTCCGTCATCGTCGGCCAGGGCATCCCCTACATCGACACCGCGACCAACGCGGCCCCGTTCACGGGCGGCGCGGACATCGAGGGCGACGGGGCGTTCCGCGCCCGCTTCGTGCTGTGGTTCAACTCGCTGTCCAAGGCCACCGGAACCGCGCTGGACTACGCCATCGGGCAGGTTCAAAGCGGGTTGAAGTGGAAACTGGTGGAAAACCAGAACCTCGACGGCTCGCCCCGGCCCGGCCACCTCTACGCCGTGGTGGACGACGGGACCGGCGATCCCTCCGACGAGTTGCTGGCGGCGGTGCGGGCCGCGATGGAGGGCGTCCGCGCCCTGTCGATCCAATACGCCGTGTTTCCGCCGGAGGTGCTGGGCGCCGACGTGTCGCTCATGCTGGAAATCGCCGCGGGCTTCGACCCCGGCGAAGTGCAAGTCGCCGTGCGGGATGCGGTGCTGGCCTATCTGGGCGGGCTGGATCTCGGGCAAGAATTGCGCTGGACGAAGCTCGTGCAGATCGCCTACGACGCCGCGCCGGGCGGCGTAACCAACGTCCGCACGATCCTGGTGAACGGCCAGATGCGGGATTTGGAGGCGAGCGACAGGCAGGTGATCCGGGCCGGCACGGTGGTGGTGGGCTGACATGGCGACCGGCGACAAGGCGGACCTCCTACAGCGTCTACAGGCGGTCCTGCCGCCCTGGTTCGGGAACGCCGGCACGCCGATCCTCGCGGGCGTGCTGGCCGGCATCGCCGGGGGATTGTCCTTCGCCCACAGCCTCATCGCCTACGCCCGCGCCCAAACCCGGCTGGGCACCGCCAGCGATTTCTTCCTCGACCTCGCCAGCATCGATTTCTTCGGGGGCACCCTGCCGCGCCGCCGGGCCGAAGCGGACGACACCTTCCGCGCCCGGATCAAGGCGGCGATGTTCCCCGAGCGCGTGACCCGCGCCGCCATCGCCCGCGTGGTGCGGGAACTGACCGGCGCGGAACCCCGGATATTCGAGCCGTGGAATACCGGCGATACCGGCGGCTACGGCGTGGCGATGGGTTACGGCGTGGCCGGGGCGTGGGGCGATCTGGGCCTGCCCTATCGGGCGTTCATCGACTACACGCTACCGGACCTGCGGGGCATTCCCGGTGTGAGCGGGTGGGCCGGGTATCACGGCGGTTGGGGCGCTGGGGCGCTGGCCTATGCCGCCCTTGAGGAGATGCCCGGCTACCTGTCACCCGAGGCGCTGGGCGCGGCGGTGCAGCGCAACAAGGCGTTCGGCACCCTGGTATGGATGCGGCACGCGGTCGATGTCGTGACGCCCGCGCCGCCATCCCATGATTTTTCGGCCTTCGCCGCGATGCCCGGCTGGTCCGCGACCGGCCCAGGCCCGCCCGGCGACGATTTCCTATTTTCCGGCCCCTGCGGCCATGGCCTGGCCTGGGCGTGGGGCGACGGTTCCCTTGTGCATGTGGAGACCTAGATGGATAGGCAGTTCGCGCATTACGGGGCGATCCCCCTCGATACCGATTTTCTGAAAGCCCAGCGGAACGCCATGATCGGCCTGGGCAAGCTGGCCGAGGCCGTGCTGGGTCCGGGCACCTGGGTCCATGGCCTGGATTGCACGCCCACCCCGACCCCCGGCCTGTCGGTCCTGGTCGGCCAGGGCGAAATCTATGCCCTGGGCAATGTGGACGACACCGACATGGGGCGGCTCGCGGCGGACACCACGAACCAGATCGTCAAGCAAGGGCTGGCGATGGGCGATACCACCTTGACCGCGTTCAGCGCCCCCGGCTCTTCGGGGCAGGCCCGGAATTATCTGGTGCAGGCGCGGTATGTGGACGCCGACACCAACGCGGTCGTGCTGCCCTACTACAATGCCGCCGATCCAAGCTCGCCCTGGTCCGGCCCGAACAACTCGGGCAATGCCAGCGCCACCGCCCGGCAAGGCGTGTGCGTGGTGAGTTTGAAGGCCGGCACCGCCGCGACGGCGGGTTCCCAGGCGACGCCGGCCCCGGACGCCGGGAACGTGCCGCTGTGGGTCGTCACCCTGGTCTACGGCCAGACGGCCATCGCCGCCGGGGATATTTCCAGGCATCCCGACGCGCCCTATATCAGCGGCCTGAAGGATTCCGGCGGGTTCGCGATAGCGGGGAAAGTCGGAAAGCTGGATACCGATATTCAAAATGTGTCGAATGGCGTCCCGTTGCTCGTGACATTCGGGAACACCCAATATGGCGCACGCTATTGGTCGGGCGCGGACAAAGCGTTCGTCGCGCCGGTCGATGGGGTTTACGCCATATCGGCGAACGTCATTTGGCAAAACCCGGCCAGTGGCGTGCCCTGCTGGCTAGAGGTCTATGTGAATGGCGTCACCGTTGAGCGTGGGTCGGAAGTGCCCGGCTCGAATGCCAATATATCGACCCCCATCGTATCGGATTTGTCATTGCTCGCCGGGGATAAGGTAAGCATAAAAGCCAATATCTATGGCGATAGCGCACCGATTGGTTTATCGAGCCATGCCGACAGGTATTCCTATTTCACCTTCCGCTTCGCCGCCTACCCTCCCGCTTGAATTCGAGGCTAACCCGCCATGACGGTACAAACCGCGGATTACTTGAAATCCAGGTTCCAGGATGGGGATATCCCATCGGGACAAGATTTTGCCGATCTCATCGACAGCATTTTCAGGCCGGTCACAATCGCCGCCGACCGTGTGGCCTACGCCAATGACGGGCACCCTGGGATCGCCAACGTCCAGCAGGCGCTGGACACCCTGCTGTATGTGGCCCCCCAGGCATCCATCACGAACAGCGTCGGCACGGTCGAGATCGGCTCGACGGTCGCCGCCGTCACGCTGGACTGGACCGTCAACAAAACCGTGATCGGCCAATCCATCGCCGCGCCCGGCCCCGGTGCCATCGACCCGGCCCTGCGGACGCTGGCCCTGTCCGGGCTGCACCTCACGGCGGACACCACGTTCACCCTGGCCGTGGACGACGGCACCCATACCGCCAGCGTCGCGACCCCGGTGCTGTTCCGCCACCGGCGGCGCTGGGGCGTGTCGGCCCAGGCGGTGCCGGACGCGGCCTTGATCGACGCCCTGGCCGGGGCCGAATTCGCGGCGGGGCGGACACAGAGCCGGAGTTTCTCGCCGTCCGGCCAGTACGTCTATTTCGCCTGGCCGTCGAGCTTCGGCACGCCGACCTTCCTGGTCAACGGCCTGCTCAACACCGCCTGGGTCAAGACCACGGTGGGCTATACCAACCCCAGCGGCTACACCGCCAACTTCGACGTGTACCGCAGCCAGTTCCTCCAATCCGGCGGCCAGCAGGTGGTGGTCCAATGAGCGCTATCCAAGGCACCCACGTCGCCGCGCCCATCGTGCCGGGCGATACGGCGGATATCTTCCCCAGCCATGTCGATATTTACGGCCAGGGGGGCTACCGGGCGGTGGCGGACGACGCGGCGCGGGATGCGATTCCGGCCCCGCGCCGTAGCGCCGGTATGTTGATCTGGCACGAGGCGGACCAGGCCTATTATCGCCTCGCCAGCGATCTGACCTCGTGGGAGGCTGGCCCCGGCGGCGGGGGGGGTGGCGACTTCATCCCCTCGGCAGCGCTGGACACCGATTCGACCATGGCCGCGAACTCGGATAGCCGGGTTCCGAGCCAGAAGGCCGTCAAAACGGCGCTGGGGCTGAAGCTGGACGCCTCGGCCTATAACGACCGTTTCAAGGGGCTCTATTCCACGCCGTCCGCCCTGCAAACGGCCCACCCCACGGGCGCGGCGGGCGACTACGCCCAGGTGGACAGCGGGACCGGCGGGGCACCGCATATCTATTCGTGGGACGTGAGCGACGATGCGTGGGTGTTGACCAGCGCGGACGGCACCGGGGCGGCGAACACGGACCAGCTTCCCGAGGGTTCGGCCCACCTCTATTTCACGGCGGCGCGGGCCGTCGCGGCCTGTACCGGGGTGTTCCAGGCGGCAAGCACGATCCTATCCGCCATCGCCGGGTTCACCGCCTCGACTGGATTCCTCAAGTTCGCATCCGGCACGCCTTCGGTGGGACCAATCAGCGCATCCGATGTGTCCGGCCTGGGCAGCGCCGCCACCCACGCCGCCGACGACTTCGCCACCGCCGCCCAGGCCTTGGCGCTGGCGGGCTACGACCTGCCGTTTTGCTTCGAGGGGTCGCCGGGGGCCGGGGCGCGGCTCGCCGCCATCCTCCTGGTCCGGCCCGTATGGCTGCCCTTCGACCTGGACGGGTCGATATTCCGGGTGGACGGGGCGGCGGGGGATTACGCGCTGGCCGTCCAGCACCTCCGCGACGGGGAGGTGCTGGTCGCGGGCACGGCCACCCTGCACCCCGGCGGCACGGCCACGCTTCTCCTGGACGGCGACGTGGACGGCCAGCCGGGCGACGAGGTTTGGATATCCGCCCCGGCCACGCCCGATGCGGGCGTGACCTCGGTCCGGGGCACGATCAAGGCGGAGGCCGTCTTGCCATGATGGGACATCGCGTCATCACCGGGAGCGCGCCGCACGGCGGCGGCGGCGGCGAAGGGGCGCCGGTCCCGGTGTTCCAGTTCGCCGATTATTTCAGCCCCGACTCGTGGTCGAACGCCTTCCCGGATGGGGAGGGGGGCTGGGTGGTCAACGTGTCCATATCCGCGGCCTCGGCGGTGGTCGGCATCGACGCCACCGGTTCCTACGATCCCGCCGGCGGGACGCTGGAGTTCCTGTGGAGCTTCCCGCCGCCCTTCGCCTTCGACGACCCCACCGCGTCCGCGCCCAGCGGCCTCTGGCCCGCCAATAGCGGGCAATATTCCGGGGTGACGTTCTTGACGATCACCTCGACCGCCAGCGGGTTGTCCACCGTCCTGACCGGAACGTTGCAGATCAATTGGTTCTGATCGTCCAGGCCGGGGAGGTCGGTGGCGGTGTTTTGGGTTCCCGGCCCGCCGCGATTGCGGAGGTGGTGGAGTGGGAAAAGGAAAAGGCCGCGTTGGCGGCCTTTTCCGTGGGGCTATGGGGTGGAATATGAGAGTATCTTATTCCGCCCTATGAGATAGCCTTAAGCCTTCTTATCATTGCCTCTAACCCAGCTTTGATAGTTTTTATATCTTCTTCTGGTGTTAATAGCTTAATGACAATCTCTTGCTCTATTTTTTGTTTTTCTGAAACATCAGAAAATAGATTTATATATATTAATTTATCTGCAATGATAATTGAATTAATGCAATTGTATCCTCCATTCTGTTGATCGTTTATTTGCATATGAATTCCATCTTGACCAAGATCAATATCTTGCTTGGATGGATAATTTGTGGCTTGCAAAATCAGATAATCCGTGGGGTTATCTGGATCGTTTGCAAAAGATACTGTTGTGCAATATCCATCATCATATATGCCAGCCACTTTAGCTAAAATCTCTTTTGACATAAAAGCAATCCTCTATCGCCTATTGCCAGCTTGCCATGTTTGTGTCTGACCATCTTGCCTCCATTGATACTTAATTGTTGCGCCACTTTCCTGAACTGCTCGATTCATCGCACCCTTGCAAGATGGGCAGGGAGGTAATTGACCGGTAATTGTCATTGATTGACCAGACTCAAGTGGTATATCCCGAACAGCACGAGCTTCTGTATGGGATGCCAAGGTATTTCTTGGAAAACCAAGTGCCTGCTCTACAGGTGTCATATTCCCACTAACGATTCTCTCATGGCGAATAATGGTACCTTGTGCGTCTCGAATAGTTACATTGGCGTTATGATGGAAAGGATCGACCCCTCGTGGGCCACCCCGCCCTATCGTGAGAAGCATGCCCAATGTATCAACATTGGCCTGCCGATTATCGGCCATGCCTTGCAGCGCGGCATTGGCGAGGGCGCTGTCGCCCGTGGCGGTGCCGACCCCATAAGCGGCCAGTGCGCCGAAGGCTTGGCCCATCCTAACAATCGGCGCGTCTTCCGTTAAGCCGTTGGTGATCGCCTTGCCCAGGTTCTCCATCGCCAACCCGGAAGGATCGACCCCATTGAGCGGATCGTTCCCCACATAGGCATACAGGTTCAGGCCGTCGCCGTAGCCGATGGGGTCGGTTTGCAGGAAGCGGCCGAGCGCCGGGGAGTAGAAGCGGGCCTTGTAATAGTACAGCCCCAGGCCGCCGACGAGCTGCTGGCCGGTGTAGCGGAAGCGGAACCCGGCGGTGGTGTTGGGTTCGCCGAAGGGACCGTAGTTGAAGAGGGTGGTGACGCCGCCGGTGTTGTTCGAGGCCGCCACCACCGAGCCGAGGTGGTCGGTGGTCGGCGCATTCCTCCGATTACGCTGCGCTAATCGGAGCTACGCGGGCTGCTCGACGACGAGCGGGCGCTGCTGCTCGACGCCGCCGCCGCCAACCAGGGGCGCGACCTCTGTATCAGCGCCTGCCCCGGTTTGGGCGGGGCCAGGGAGCGGGATTATTCGATGATCGGGCGGTTGGTGTCGGCGGGGGGCGGGACGGCGCAGCCGTGGCGGCGCTATGGGGACCGGCTGACGATCCAGGAGATTTGAGGCTGGGTGGCTCCGGCGTTGGGTTCGGTGGCGGTGGTGGTGGCCGGAGCGCGGATCGACCGACAGCCCCCGCGCCGGGAACACATATTGCCAGCCCCATTCTTATGGTGGAAGAGTATATAGCGCTTGATCCAATCCATATAGGCGCGTTCGGTGCGGAGGCTATAGTGTTTCAGTCTTAGCACGTTGCGGACTTGGTCCAGGAGTTTGGGCTGGGGCGTTGGTGTGCTATTGGGAACGGTTGGTGTGCTAACGGGTTTTATGCGGCCATGGCGTGGGGTACTCCGGGGCTGGAAAGCGGGATCAGTACGAATTTATGGACAGTGACCGCTGGAAAACTCGGCATTAGAAATCAGATGGATGCAAGATTGCAATAGGCGTGGGCGGCAAATATTCACGGTTGACACAAACAAAAGCACTGGCGTATCGTGTGCATCGCGTCACACATTGATCCGGTCTTATCGGACCGGCTTGATATTGGATTAGACACCCTTTGGTGCCTACTACACGTTCGCCGCGATTTAGGGATATTTGGATACATTAACGACCGGAATAAAATGAGTCAGGCCGTTGAGCTTTTATCCAAAAGGCGATACCCTCGCGTGGTGCATAACGGAGTTGATGCACCACGCGAGGGTATCGCCCTTTAGGTGAACGTCTGCCCCATTTTGCCCCGGCTGTTAACGGGGGTTCAAAGTGTAAATCACGTCGAACTCTG
This sequence comes from Methylomagnum ishizawai, assembly GCF_019670005.1. Lineage (NCBI taxonomy): Bacteria > Pseudomonadati > Pseudomonadota > Gammaproteobacteria > Methylococcales > Methylococcaceae > Methylomagnum > Methylomagnum ishizawai. The sequence goes on from NZ_AP019783.1 coordinate 385,145, forward strand.
CGTTGGAGCGAACACGGCGCGGGCATGTTCAGTGGGAATAGCTAGTTCATCGGCGCGCCGCGTCGCTCAACTACGACGTTAGGCGCGGGAATAGCGGGTTCCGGTGGAGCCGGAAAGTGATTTGTAAGGCTGGTTTCGGATCGAACTGGCGACGCAGAGAAACCCCATAAATTGGAATTTCGATAACCGAATAATCCGAGAATCACAGCGCGGCGCCCCGTTTCGGAATCGGTGGTTTCGGGAAAGCGGATCGCGGGTTTCCGAAAGTCCGGTTTTAAAACGGAGTTTTCGGAATAGCTGAACCGGGAAATTCCGTTCTCCGTAGCGGGATCAACGAATCATGGTTTCGGAATCGGTGACTTGGAGAAAGTGGATCGCGGGCTTCCGAAAGTCCGGTTTTAAACCGAAGCTTTCGGAATGGCGGAACCGGAAAGCCCGTTCTCCGTAGCGGGCCTAACCCATCATTCAAGTGGGACGCGGACTCAAGGGCATTTCTCCGAATCAACTGCGGAGCGCCGCGCCCCTTAATTCAAGCGTTAGGCAAATGAAATGCAGCTAAAACGATGATTAATCGAAAGCATGTTCCTTGGTTATTTTTGGGAGCGGTTGCGCTACCAGCATTCGCTGCCGGAATTGAATACATATCAAAGCAACAATATGGTGAAGAGTGGCCATTTACGGTTGCTGATGGACGCATATCGTGTTTGCCTGAACCTAATTGGCGTGGGAATTCTATTTCAGAATATGGTGCCGTGCTTTTTCATGCAGACAAGAATACTTACATGCTAAATGGTACAGCCATGACAGCAAATAAAAAGTTTGGTTATGGCTGGAAACCAGTAGATGAAATTTGGCGTATTAATGAAAAGTTGAAAAAACAGCTTGGTTCTAATGCTGCATTTATACCTCGTATATCACTTGATCCAATAATTTCTAAAGGCTTAAAGCTTTGTAAGTAGTCAGCGGCCAATTTAACAATCAATAGATTTATTATGAAAATCAAATTATTGTTACCGCTTCTTTTTACAACGGTTTTTTTCAACCAACCTATTTTGGCAGAACCTCATGTCTTTAATGAGCAATATGCAAATCCCGGAGATGTACGGCAAGCTATAAGCTTTCTTTCTGAGTTGCCGCCCGCATGTACAAAAAGTAGTGCTTACGCCTCCCTAGATGGAACCGTAAGTATTCGCATACTTTGCGAAAGCTCTGATAAATTTGTGGATGGTCTTGTCGAAATTAGAAACGGTATTGTGACTAAAATACATTAGCCCGCGTAGGGCGCAATAGGGTACTCCCGTATTGCGCCGGAAGGTGGCCGGAAGTCGCGGGGTTCTATCCGGCCTGGGTTTGTGAACTTACAAGCAACGCTCTCCGTAGCGGGCCTAACGGGTCATTCAAGGGGACGCGGATTCAAAGCCGTATCTCCGAATCAACTACGGAGCGCCGCGCCCCTTAATTCAAACGTTAGGTTTTACGGAAACACGGTTGGGATGAAGCATCCTGGAATTCCAACCTTCCCCAGGCAAATAACCCTACCCATTACGATTCCTAGCAGGAGCCAATACTATGTCTTACAAATACGCCTTAATCTGCATGCATGGAATGGGTAATCTGACGCAAAACGAATTCATGGGCGATATTGCCAAAGTGCGGCGAAAGCTAGCGCATATTATGCCAGCCCAAGAACTTTCTAATGTTTATATCCCGCCTGGCGGAATATTTTACAGCTTCATTACCCAAGGACAGGAAGATAAGGTTTGGGAAAAAATGAACACCCAAGGTGGCCTAGATACCGGCTGGATACGTCGCAACACGGTCAACCGATTACGCAGATTCATCATTTCTGGCCTGTCGGATGCTACCGCGTTCACGGGCTTCAATGGGTCAGGCACCGCATCGCCATACCGCCAAGCTCAAGAGGTCATTGGCCACGCCCTGGAGAATGTTTTCCAGGTCTGCGGATCGGTGCCAGTGATTTTGCTTTCCCATTCGCTGGGCTGCCAGATCATGTCTAGTTACCTCTGGGACGCGCAGCTTTACTGGCGCAATACTAGGGAAGGCGAAAATTTCCCCATCGATTCTCGTAGCGTTTGGTATAACCGCGCCCCGGCTGCGGATGATTACGATGGGTTCATGGCCCTGCGCACCCTGAAAACCTGGTTTACCACTGGGTGCAATATTCCCATATTCGTATCGGGATTCGACGATGTACGCGCGGTCGAAACCCACAGCCACGGCTATGACTTCACCTGGATAAATTATTTCGATTACGATGATATCTTGGGTTATCCATTGGCACCGTTATCGGTTTTGTTCGACGCGGGTAAACCTACCCGCCATGGCCAGCCTTATGCAAGCGCGGTAACGGACATCCAGGTCAACGCGACCGACGGGGTAATGGGCGCTATTTTGTCGAGCTGGAATCCGATGTCCCATACTCAATATTGGGGCGATGGCACGGTAATGACGACGCTGGCTAATTCGCTGAAATAGCGCGGTAGGGCGCAATGGCGTATTGCGCCGTATGAAGGCCGGTATATCACGAGTTTGTATCCGGCCTAACAAGCTGTTGCAGCTGAAAACCCCGCCGGAAATGTTTTCGGCGATTCGAGGTTTCGCGGGGGCGGGGTTTCCGCTGAACGTAGTCGTTATCCGATTAAATGGTCGTGCCGAAAATCAAGAGTTTTGGCACGACCGGGCAAGCCCTTGATTCATAGGCTTGCCCACGCCATAAATCGAAGATAAAGCCCAGCCGATAGGCCCAGCCTTCCGAATCCTATGCCCCCACAATCCCCCGCTCCAAGTCCACCCCAACACCATCGGCGGCGTTCCCCCACAGTTCGGTGATTCCGCCCTGGTGCTGGTAGCGAAGATAGGACCGTCCCTCGTCCCGGTCCCCAAGCCCCCGGTTGGAATCGACCCGCACCAGCCGCGCGCCGGGGTACGCGGCACAGAATCCCGCGTGAGCCTTGAGCGCCGCGTCGATCCTTCCCAGCAATCCCCGCTCGTCTGGCCGCAAGGCTTCCTCTACTTCGGTTCCGTCCGCCGAAATGACGCAGATTTCGACCTCCTGGCCGTCGATGGTTTCGTGTCGCATGGCTTCACCTCATTTGCACAGGCTTTCACAGGGGATGCCGTCGTGGTCCCCATCGAGCTTCGACATCCCGCAGTCCGTGAGATAGTGCCGGGCTTCATCGCAGCTCGCCATTTGTCCGCACGTCCTCTTGCTACTACATGATCCAGCCTCAGCCGTTGCGGCCTTCAGCCCCGGCACGAGCGGGCACTGGAAGGTTTCCAGGCATTGCAAGGATTGGTGGTGGACGGCATAGCGGGCCCGCAAGTCTTACGGGCGCTGGGAATTGAATAGCGGGATCATCGCGCCCGAGAAGGCGACCGTGCTGGCATCCGGGCCGTGATCGTGAAACCCAACGTGAAACCCTGATGGGAAAACGTGAATCCGGTGGGAGTTTTTTGAGACTCGCGGGGGCGTGGCAAAGCTGGCAAGTCGTTGTTTTCAATTAAGTCGTTGTTTTTTGAAGGAATTCGCAATGGATTCAAAGCCGTCCGGCCTTGCCGGGCTTCAAGGAATCTTCATGCGGTGGTGATTCAACCGTCATAAACCCTGGGTAGGTTGTTCCACTGCTTTCCTGGCCGGCGCAACCGTGGCATTGGAAGGGCTGATCCTTATCAGATGGTGGAGAAGGGTTTTGAAAATCGCGCTGATCAGCGATGCGTGGCGGCCACAAATCAACGGGGTGGTCACGACATTGACGAAAACCTGCCAGATGCTCGGTGGCTTGGGCCATGTCGTGGAACCCATCACCCCGGACCGGTTCAAGACCTGGCCCTGCCCGAGCTATCCCGAAATCCGCTTGGCGCTGTGCGGCGACGCCAAACTGGCCAAGCTGCTGGATGGCTTCAAGCCCGAGGCCATCCATATCGCCACGGAAGGGCCGCTTGGTATGGCCGGACGCAAATACTGTCTGGAACATGGCCTGCCGTTCACGACTTCCTTCCACACCCGTTTCCCCGAATACGTCAACCTGCGCCTGCGCGTCCCTTTGGAATGGAGCTATGGCTATATGCGCTGGTTCCATGGCGCGGCCCGCCGCACGATGGTGGCGACCCCTTCGCTGATGAGCGAATTGAAGGCCAGGGGCTTCGAAAATCCCGTCCTATGGTCGCGCGGAGTGGATGCGGATTTGTTCTCGCCGGACGCCGCGATCCATTTGGAGGAGCGGAGGCCGATCTTTTTGTATGCGGGGCGGGTCGCGGTCGAGAAGGGGATCGAGGATTTCCTGAGGTTGGATTTGCCCGGCACCAAATATGTCGTGGGCGACGGTCCGCAACGGGAGGAACTGGCCCGCCAGTTTCCCGAAGCGCGTTTCGTGGGCTACAAAACCGGCCGCGAATTGGCCGGATATATCGCGGCGGCGGATGTGTTCGTGTTCCCGAGCCGCACCGATACCTTTGGCTTGGTGTTGCTTGAAGCCTTGGCCTGCGGGGTTCCGGTGGCGGCGTATCCGGTGCAAGGGCCGAGCGATGTGCTCACCGATGCCAAAGTCGGTTGTTTGAGCGAAGACCTCCGCAGCGCGGCTTTGGGTGCTTTGAGCCTGGACCGGGGGGATTGCCGCCGATTCGCCCTTGGGTTTTCCTGGGATCGTTGCGCCCGCCAATTCCTATCCAATCTTCAGCCGTTTTAGCCTGCGTTCTTGCGCCGCCATTAAAACGGCAGCGTGTGAAAAAATGCTTGACGGGCAAGTTTTCCCCACTATAATGCAGACCCTCAACTCGGGCGGTAAGTGAAGCCGGAACCGGGTAGCTCTTTAACAACGAGATCAAGCAATGGTGTG